>SOKR01000152.1 GCA_004375675.1 Dehalococcoidia bacterium | reverse complement strand
AAGACGCGCATACTGATAGTTGATGACGAGCTCAGTATACTGAAGTACCTGCGCGCCAACCTTGAAGCCGAGGGCTACGAGGTGCTTTCGGCTATGGACGGCGCCCAGGCCCTGCAGACGCTCGAAGCCGAACTACCCGACCTTGTCGTCCTGGACATTATGATGCCCGAGATGGACGGCCTTGAGGTCTGCCGCCGCCTGCGCGAATGGTCGCAACTGCCGGTTATCATGCTCAGCGCTCTTGATGATGAAAGCGATAAGGTGCAATGCCTCGACCTCGGCGCCGACGACTACATCACCAAGCCCTTCGGCAAAGACGAGTTCATCGCCCGGGTCAGGGCGGTAATGCGCCGCGCCGAGGCAGCCAGCCCCACCCCCACCACCCCCTCCATTAAAAGCGGTGACCTCGAAATCAACTTCAGCAAGAGAAAGGTGACCGTCAGCGGCAAAGAGGTCGCGCTGACCTCAACCGAATACGCCCTCCTCCAGGAACTCGCCCACAATGCGGGCAAGGTGCTCACCTATACCCACCTCCTGCAGAAGGTCTGGGGGACCGACTACGCCGACGAAAGGGAGTATTTGCACGTCTTTGCCAGCCGCCTGCGGGCTAAGCTCGAAGCCGACCCCAAAAAACCCCGCTACATTACCACTGTATCCGGGGTCGGCTATCGCTTTGAAGAAGTGGCATAAGCTAATAAGCCGCTTATGCCACTGAAATTAGGCTAATATTCGGAACAACGCTATCTTCACAAAAGCGCTTTGCGGACCGCTTCCACCAGGTCTTCGGGCTCAAAAGGCTTCATGACAGACGATCGTTCGGCTTTTTTCAAAAAATCCCGAATGTAATTACTCATAGTATCACCGGTGATAAAAACCACCCTCTCGGCGATGGGGTTCTTGGTTGCTTTCCAGTGCTCGTAGAGCTCGATACCGGTCATTCCCGGCAGCCTGACATCGGATACGCAAAGAGCGTAATCCTTTTCCTCGGCGACCTTTTTAGCGTCCAGTCCGTTATTGACCACGTCAACGTCAAAACCACTCGCGGTAAGCACCCGCTTACATAAAAGACCGATAGTCGGTTCATCTTCAATTACCAGTATTCTCTTTTTACTACCTTCTGGCTCCGCCACTAGCTTTTCCCTTCAATTAACAATACGGCAACTATTCTCATTCCGTCTCAATATTTAACAAGTATGCTAGCACATCAATAGTTAATAGAGCCTAAAAACAGGGAGAAAAATTATAAAGATTTTCTAAACATAAGAGCCGTAACCCCAAAAGGCTCTCATTCGGAGTTGGAAAGAGGCAAAAATAGCGGCGAACTGTCGGGTGAAACTTTTTGGTCAGACCATAGCGTTTATGTCAAGCAGCTCCCGTCCTATCAGCAACTTATGCATCTCGGTGGTGCCGCCGAGTATGGTGCTCAGGACCGAATCGCGGTAGTGATGCTCCACCGGAAAGTCATCGGTGCACCCATAAGCGCCGTGCAACCGCACCGCCTCACTTGACACCCGCACCGCCAGCTCGGTAGCCAGCCACTTAGCCGCCGAAAGCTCCTTGCCGTGCGGCTTTCCCTGGCTCTTAAGCTCGGCGGCATAATAGACCTGCCACCGAATAGCGGAAATCTCGGCCTGCATCCTGGCTATCGTCTCCTGAACCAGCTGGAAGCTAGCAATGGGCTTACCGAACTGGTGCCTCTCCTTGGCGTATTTGATAGAGGCGTCGAGGCAGCTTTGGGCCATACCCACACCCCCCGCGGCGATAAAGAGACGCGCCGTGTCGATACCGGCCAGGCTGTTCTGCAGCCCCCGCCCCACCTCCCCAATAAGGTTTCCCTTAGGCACACGGCAGTCGCTGAAACCGAGGTTGGCAATATCGCCCGCCCTGTCCCCGACCATCTCGACTTCGTGGCTGGAAAAGCCCGTCGTATCCTTGTCCACAGCGATAACCGCCATCCCCTTAGCGCCCTTGGCTTTGTCCGTCTGGAGCAGCACCAGGACGACATCGGCTATACCACCATGGCTGATGAAATTCTTGCCCCCGTTGATGACCCACTCATTGCCGTCGAGAACGGCTGAAGTCTCGATGGCGGTGGCGTCACTGCCGGCGTCGGGCTCGACGGCGGCCATAGCGATAATCATCTCCCCCCGGCAAAGCGGCGGCAGGTATTTTTGCCTTTGCTCATCGCTGGCGGCTTTGGTCAGGATTGTCCCCGCCAGCACGCACTGCCCCACCGAGGTCAACGTCTGCGTCCAGCTTGCCCAACTAAGTTGTTCCCAGATGATAGCTGAGGTAGTATAGTCAAGACCCAGTCCACCATACTCCTGAGGTATATGTGCTCCTATTAGCCCGAGGGAAGCCAACTTCTTAATAACATCATAGTTTACTTTACGTTGTCGCTCATAATCCTTGAGTGTAGGTAGCATTTCCTGCTTGGCAAACTTCCGTACCATGTCACGGAACATTATCTGTTCCTCGGATAGTTCGAAATTCATTTTACACCTCCGTGCGCTTCTGGGCTTTTAGAGGGGCATGTTGCCGTGCCGCTTGGGGTAAGGCTCTAGCTTCTTATCCTGAATTAATTGCAGCGAGCGAGTCAGGCAACGCCTCGTCTCCCTCGGCTCGATAATATCCTGGACATAGGTCACCTGGGAGGCCAGAGCCAAACTGTCGGCATAGAGCTCGTTGTACTCCTTTACTTTTTGGGCGCGAAACTCCTCCGGTTTTTCCGCCTGCTTGATGTCATCGGCATAGAATAATTCTACAGCCTGTTCCGCCCCCATGGCGCCGACCTCGGCCGTGGGCCAGGCAAAGACAAGGTCGGTGCCGAACCCGGGCAGTATGCCCATACCCAGGGCGGCGCCGCCGTAGACCTTGCGCATCAGCACGGCTAGCTTGGGCACCGTCGCCTCGGACAGCGCGTAAAGCACCTTGGCGCCGTGGTGAATAATGCCGGCATGCTCCTGCGCCTTACCGGGCAGGTAGCCGGGCGTATCCACCAGCAGGACGATGGGGATGTTGAAGGCGTCGCAAAACCGGATGAAGCGGGCTTGCTTGCGGGAGCTGTCCACCGTCATGCAGCCGGCGCGCACCATGGGCTGGTTGGCGATAACGCCCACGGTGCTGCCCTCCATTCGGGCAAAGCCGACGATTATCTCGCTGGCGAACTCCTCTTTAACCTCGACGAAGTCGCCGTTATCCACGATTTCCTTGATGACTTTATGCATGTCGTAGCCCTGGGTCGGCTGGGCGGGCACAATCTCACCCAAAGCGTCGGTGAACCTCTCCGGGTCGTCGCCGCCATCTATTTTCGAGGGGCGTTCCCGCCAGTTCGAGGGCAGAAAGGCTAACAACCGCCTTATCCCCTGCATGCACTCTTTTTCGTTCTTAACCCTGAAGTCGGCAACGCCGGTAAGCTGGCAGTGGACCTTAGCCCCACCCAGCTCTTCGAGACTGACGTCTTCGCCCATCACCGACTTGATAATGCGAGGACCCGTGATACACATATGCGACAGCCCGTCCACCATAAAGATGAAATCGGTCAGCGCCGGCGAATAGACCGAGCCGCCGGTGCAGTTGCCCAGAATAGCCGAAATCTGGGGTATCGCCCCCGAGCAGCGGCTGTTGATAAAGAAGACCACCCCAGCATGCTTTTCATCGCTCACCCGGTAGGGGTCGTCACTGCCCGCCTTTTCCGGCCTCACCACCCTGGCTCCCGGCGAATCGTTTAAGCCGATAAGGGGCACGCCCATATCCAGCGCCATCTCGTGTATTTTATAGAGCTTCCGCCCGTGAATATATCCCTGGGAGCCGCCGAACACGGTGGCGTCGTGGGAAAAGACGCAGACCCTCCGCCCGTCTATGGTGCCGTGACCGGTGACGACGCCGTCTCCCGGTGCGCCGAGCCGGTATTTCACCAGCATGCCGAACTCGTTAAAGCTGCCCGGGTCGAGGAGCAGGTCTATGCGTTCCCGCGCCGTCAGCTTGCCCTTCTCGTGTTCCCGGGCGATTTTATCCTTGCCGCCCCCCAGGGCGGCCATCTCTTTAGCTTCGCGAAGCTTTTTAATGCGCTCTTCCATTTTCTACCTCCCCCGAAGCTTTAAAACGCTATTTTGCAGACAAACGTCTGTCTAGAATATATCCTCATCTTTGACCCACGGCGGGAACCAGCGGTAGTGCTCGGGCGGGTTGGCTTTTTTCAGCCCTTCGTAGGTCGCCTTGGCTAATGTAATCGCCTCGCCCTTGCGGTGCAGCCTGACCAGCTTCTTTGCCCCCAGCGATAACAGCACCCGTTCCATTTCGGCGTCCCCGACATCAAATACCTCTTTCAGGTCTTCAAGGCTCATATAGAGCCCCGGGTTAACCCGGTAGTCTTCGGCGAGGACGGCGAGCAGGCTGTCTTCGTTAATTTCAGAGAGTTTCTTCGGCCTGTCGGCAGAGGTTATCGGCACCCCCAGCTTAGCGTGGCGGACACGGCGCGGCATTTTGAAGTCGTCGGCCATCGCCTTCAACCCCATACGGTAGATGGTAAGCTTAATGGCTTCATTTGTTCCCCCCGCTATCTGCGCTACCTTGGATTCGTTCAAGATTCTTAGCAGGGGGTAGAATTTGGTGGTGCCGTCTCCACCCATAACCTGTATAGCTTCGACACCCACTTCCACCGCCACGTCGGTGTTATATACCTTGCATATGGAGCAGTCCACGGCGGCGTCCTGCCCCTTGTCCAGACGCTGGACGGCGTAATAGGTGGAAAGCCTGGCCAGCTTTAATTTAGTCATCATGTCGGCGACCTTGAACTGGTTGGTGGGGATGTCAATGGTGGGCTTGCCGAACTGGATGCGCCTCTGCCCGTAGGATATGACGGCCCTAAGCGTCTCCCGCATCGAGCCGAGCACCTGCGCCGAGACCAGCGCCCGCTCGTAGTTAAGGGCTAAGACCATCACCCGCCACCCCTCCCCTTCTTCCCCGATACGGTTGGCCGTCGGCACGGGCACATCGACGAGGCTCAGGTAGCCGTTGGGCACGTTGTCGAAGCCCATCACCTCGTTAATCTTCTCGATAGTGAAGCCGGGCATCCCCTTCTCGACAATGAAACCGCTTAGTTGGCGGTGGCGGCGTATGTCTTCGGGGTCGTCGCTGGTGCGGGCGTAGAGCATATATCTAGCCGCCGCACCGGTGCCGGTGACGAAGCGCTTCTTGCCGTTGATGATGTATTTGTCGCCCTCGCGTTTGGCGAAGGTCTCGATGCCGGCGACGTCGGTGCCCACGGCCGGCTCGGTCATGGCCACCGCCCCCAGCTCCCCCTTCACCATCCGGGGCAGGAACCTCTTTTTCTGCTCCTCGGTGCCGAAGTCCATCACCTGGTGCCAGCCCCCCAGCATGGCGGCGCCGAATATCCAGCCCACGCCGGGCATGCGGCTGATTTCCTCGATGACGATGCAGGCTCCGGTGGCACCCAGCCCCATTCCCCCGTACTCTTTGGGGACGCCGGCGCCGAAGTATCCCTCCTCGGCTATGCTGGCGAGGATGTCCCTGGGGAACTCCCGTTCCCAGAATGCTTCCTCAGCGCGGGGCATAACCCTATCGACGAATTTGCCGACCTCGCCCGCCAGCGTCTTGTGCTCGTCACTCCACCAGGTGAACGCTTCCATATCGCCCCCCTAAAGTTTGCTATGAAGATGATAACTTAAGACGCCCTGATTATCAATGGTGTCTTTAAGACTTTGACAAGGCTCGGCAAACTATTACCTCAGTCGCTAACGAGGCAATGGATGTGAGGGGGAGGCATTGGAAACACTGATAGCTGGCGCAGATTACCCGCACTCGAACGGAGAAACTGAAAGAAACTAAGCCGAAGGTTATTTGCAGACTGACGTAGTGGATTCTACTTTTGTCGGGTCTTTATGTCTTCAGGCAGAGTGCTGCGCCTCGGCCAGCGTGTAGTACAAGGGCAGCGTGCCGGTGGGGCAAAGCGGGTAGCAATCCTCACACTGGCGGCAGCCGTTAGCCGCCAGCTCCGGGAAAAAGAGCACCTCTCGTTCCGTGCCCCTGCCGACAAAGCCGATAGCGTCCTTCTTTTTCACCTCATTACAGTAGCGCACGCACAGCCCGCAAAGCAGGCAAAAGGTGGGCTCTATCTCGAACTTTGTCCTGGCACCGCTTATATCGGGGATTATGCCGTAGTCCGCCTCCTCCCGGACGGCGGTTATGCCGTATTTCACGCCGTATTCCCTCAACGCCTGGGCTCCGGGGGCGCGAGCCCACAACAGCTCTAACAGCATCTTACGCCCTTTGGTCACCGGCGCCGATTCTGTCTTGACGGTGAGCCCCTCCTCGACCGGATAAACGCAGGAAGCCACCAGCTGCGACTGCTGCCCCCTGTTTATCTCCACAGTGCAAAGGCGGCAGGCGCCATAGGGAGCCAGCTCCTCGTGGGAGCAAAGGGTCGGGATATCAATACCGGCAACTCGTGCCGCCTCAAGAATCGTCGTCCCTTTATCAGCTTTAACCACTATATCGTCGATAATTAGGGTAACTTTGGCCATCTTAGCCACCTCATTTCCGTACTACTTCTGTTTTTTGCCGAATCGGCTCCGGCACCTTCACTCCGGAAAGTTTAGTCACGGCACTAAAGCGCGGCGGGCAGACCTCGAGGCATGTCCCGCACTTGGTGCACTTCTCTTGGTCAATGACGTGAGCAATCTTTTTGTCACCAGTGATAGCCTCGGCGGGGCAGTCCCGCAGACAAATCAGGCAAGCCTGGCACTTCTCCGGCTCGATATAGTAGGCTATCAGCTCCTTACAGGCGAGGGCCGGGCAGCGCTTTTCTTTGATATGGACTTCGTACTCATCACGGAAGTATCTAATGGTGCTCAGCACCGGATTAGCCGCCGTCTTGCCCAGGGCGCAAAGCGAGAAATCCCTCACCGTCTCCCCTATCTCCTCCAGCAATTCGATATCCCCCTCACGGCCCCTCCCTTCGCAGATCCTATTCAGTATCTTGAGCATCTGGTATATACCCTCGCGACAGGGCACGCACTTGCCGCAGGATTCCTCAGCAAGGAAGTTGAGGAAATACCGGGCGACATCCACCAGGCAGGTATCCTCGTCCATTACAATCATGCCCCCCGAGCCCATTATCGCTCCCAGCTTGCTCAGCTCTTCGTAATCCACCGGGGTATCGAGCAGGCTCTCGGGGATAACCCCACCCGAAGGCCCCCCGGTCTGGACGGCCTTGAACTTCTTGCCGTCGGGGACGCCGCCCCCGATATCAAAGACAATATCGCCCAGCGTCATCCCCATGGGCGCCTCAACCAGCCCGGTATTTTTCAGTTTACCCACCAGGGAGAATATCTTGGTTCCCTGGCTCCTCTCCGTCCCCAGGCTTCTAAACCAATCCGCGCCCCTGTTGATTATCAGGGGAATGTTAGCCCAGGTCTCCACATTATTTATATTGGTCGGCTTGCCCCACAGCCCGCTGGTGGCGGGGAACGGCGGCCGCTGTCTCGGCTCGCCAATCCGCCCTTCCAGCGAGGCGATGAGGGCGGTCTCCTCTCCGCAAACAAAAGCCCCGGCACCCCTGTGGACATGGACTTTGAAATCGAAGCTCGAGCCCAGGATATTATTTCCCAGCAGCCCGTATTCCTCAGCCTGCTTGATAGCTATATACACATTTTCCACAGCCAGCGGATACTCGGCACGCACGTAGATATAGCCATCAGAGGCACCAATGGCGTAAGCCCCGATAAGCAGCCCCTCTAGGACGCTGTGGGGGTTGCCCTCCATAAGGGAGCGGTCCATATAAGCCCCCGGGTCTCCCTCATCACAGTTCACAATTACATACTTGGGCTCCCCTGGAGCCTTGCGGCAGAATTCCCACTTCGTTCCGGTGGGGAATCCAGCCCCACCCCGCCCACGCAAACCCGACTTCTTAACCTCACCTATTACCTGCTGCGGTTTCATCTCAGAAAAGACCCTGGCCAGCGCCGAATAGCCGCCCAGGGCGATATAATCGTCTATCCTGCCCATATCAACGAATCTATTATTGCCCAGGACGGTTCTGTCCTGAGATTTATAAAACGGTATCTCGGATTCTTTGGAAATCCTCTCCCCGCTGGTCGGGTCTTCGTAGAGAAGGCGTTCAATAACCTTCCCCTTAGCCAGGGTCTGGGAGACGATTTCGGGCACGTCCTCAGCTTTCACGCCCACATAGCAGATTTCCTCCGGCAGGATAAGAACGGTCGGCTCCTGTTCGCAGAAGCCATGACATCCTGTACTCTTCACCACCAGCTTCCCCCCCAGGCCCCTTTTTCTTATTTCATCGGTCAAAGCTTGGACTACAGCCTCACTGTGACGCGTTCTACCATCCGTCCCGTTGGTTACCGAAACAACCCTTTTTCCCTTACTGCTGTTTAATAGCCGCTGTCTTAAGCCCTCCAGATCAGCGGCTGAGTTCAATCGAGGCATAGACATCTCCTTTCTCACGGCTCAATTTCTTTGGCGGAAATAACCTGCTCGACCTCTTTACGAGAAGGCTTACCATAATATTCGTCATCAACCACCATCACCGGCCCTATGGCGCAGCAGCCGAGACAGCGGGCTGTATCCAAGCTGAACTGCTCGTCGGGGGAGGTCTCGCCGGCGTCTATCTTCAGGGTCTGGGTAACATTATCCATAAGGCGAGGCGCGCCCCGCACCTGGCAGGCGGTCCCCAGGCACACTGTTACCGAGTATCGCCCCCGGGGTGTCAGGCTGAAGGCTTTATAGAAGGTAGCGATATGGTAAATCTGGGCCAAGGCAACGCCCAGCTTCTGGCTAACCTGCTTTAGAGCCTCCTTGGAAAGCCAGCGCTTCTGGCGCTGGACCTCGATGAGCACCTGAATCAAAGCCGACTTATCGCCTTGATATTTGGCTACGACTTCGTCTACTTCTTTATCCACTTCAGTGAGTTCCTGAATCATGTTCGGTTACCTCCTCACCTTTATTTGAACTATCAGATTTATCCCCAATAATTCCACCACCACCCCTGTTCCTTACTGCGTAAAGCCTCCTGCCTTTGAACTAGCTGTTGCTGGAAAACATCCTCAATCATTTGATTAAATTCGCAGGTGGTACACTCGATAAGTCGGGAACAAAGACGGAAGGAAACATTGCCCTTAAGCGAATAACGGCAGAACCTCTGTCCCCCCGGCAAACTCTTAAACCTCTCCAACGCCTCGATAATCTCGGCGTCCCCTGCCTCTGCCCTCTCCTGCATTTCCCGGTCAAACTCACAGCCGAGGCAATTGTAGTCACTGGTGCAAAGGCGATAATCCACCACCTTCATCATCATGTAGACGCAATCGTTGGGTTTGGCTGCCTCGGCAAGGGGAGCCTCTTTCGGTCGGGCCAGGGCTTGCTTCGCCTTTTGCATCCAGACCCGTGTCTCCATATTGCCCTGAGCAATCTCGAGGATGGAGCCGAAGTCCCTAATAGCCTCCCGGCGTTGACCCGCCGCCAGGTGGGCCTTACCCCGCTTGAGGTAAGCTGGGATTTCCCGTGGGGTGATCGTGATGAACTCGTCGACTTTAGCCTTTTTGGTTGCAAGCTTCATTTTTCGCCTCCTTTTTTAGGGGGCAAAAACAAGGCCGACTTGACCCCCTGCTATCCTCACCCAAACATCGGATTGGACACACCCGAAGCCAAAGCTCTAAGTCAAAACTCTCCGTAACTTACGCTGACCTTCACAAATGAACAGTTGCGCACATACTACTATTATTATCAGGCAGTGTCAATACCATTTCGACAGTTTTTGAGAGCCCTTTTTTCAACCCGATGCCCGGTTCATGGCAAACATCCACAATAAATTGACAATCGTCTTAACTGTCAGTAAAATTCCAGTGGCATGTCGATTAAGGATTTCGTCGCGTTTTTACAAGAACTAATGCGGCGGCGAGGCCGGCTACCCAGCCAGCTAGCCGCCGACCTGGGTGTCAGTCACACCAGTGTCAGCCGCTGGCTCTCCGGCAAAGACAGGCCGAGCCTCGTCTCTTGCGTAAGGTTGGCGAACTATGCGGGGGTGCCGCTAGAGCGTGTACTTAGCGCTGCCGGACACTCAATGCCACTGGAGAAGACAGCTAGCGAATTACCAGAGTTTCGCGAATATGCCAGAAGTAAGTATCCGCATGAGCTGGATGGCGACCTGGTCACACTGATAGAAGACCTTATTGAGCGCCGGAGGAAAAGAGATGGGAAGCCCCCTGCCTAACTCTGAAGCTCTCCTAGGAGTTGTCCTTACCGAGGGCAGGCACTGTAAGTGTCGTTCTGAAGACCGTTGCCCGAATGCCGGCAATGAGTGGTGTCATCGTCTGGTCAGAAAAGATGGCAGCGTCAGAATATCGAAACGCGAGCTTCCCGATGCTCGTAACTGCTTGTATGGTGATAGGCCCGCTTGTTGCTGGGTCCTGGCCACGGTAGAAACTCTAGCCGGTGATTATCTCACCAGGGCCGAGGTCTCCGGTCCCCCCGTGCCGTCAGAGCTTCTCGACCTTTTTGACGAGAGCCGAAAGGTCGAAGTGCGACTCGTACCATTAAAAGCCCTTCACGGAGCCGTCTGGCTCCTGGGCAAGGAATGGGTCATTCAACTCAACGGTAGAGACCATCGCCGTGTGAGGCGATATTCCATGTTTCACGAGGCCTTTCACATCGCCTACCGAATGGCCTACCCTGCTTTCAATAAATCAGAACTGAGAGTTACGTCGTTCAACGAAGTTCTGGCCGACCATTTCTCCACCTGTTTCCTCATGCGCAAAGAGTGGGTCGAGGAACACTGGCCAAGGGTTAAGGACGTTCGGGCGATGGCAGACAGGTTTGATGTGCCCGTAAGGCAAATGCGGCGGCGGCTCCACCAGCTCAGCCTCCTCAACGAGCCGGTCTAGCCCGGACGGGCAAAGGCAAGAGGATAAATCAGCGGTTCTTTCCGTCCAGCTTTTTACAACCAACCCTCGACAAAGGCTTATTCCTTATATATAAGTATATAGGCTATGTTAGATTGCACAATTTGGCTGATTGTATAAACAAAGGAGAGAGTGCCCGAGTTAAAGCGCAAAGTTCTGGCACAAGATGAATCCCCACCTCTTTCGGTATCTCGACACCTTCTTTGAGTCTCAATGTTTAATCTATGTTAGACATGTAGGTTATCCACTTTTGACAAAGGTTCTATTGTGAACTCAGTAGGTTCCCCTCTCTTCTGTTTATAGCCACCCAGGGTTGAGGGTGTCTTGGTATGCGGCTATAAGGTCAGCTTCACTCATTACTATGTTGCCATCGGTGATTTCATATGGCACCGGTGCTTTGGGATAATCAACACACGCCCCCTCAATACCGTCGCCTGTTTCTGCCTCGAAAGTAGTCCGACAGGTGTCACATACTAGAATGTCATTTTGAAGGGAAAAACCCACTGACCGACATGGTGGGCAAGCATTAGCTCGGACATAGATTTCTCCATCCACTATACTGGCCATGAAATTGATATCGCCACTTTGTGCCTGCAGCTTAAAGTGAATATTCCAATTGTTCTCGACCTCGCTTACAGGGATAGATACCGTATCACCAACTACTTCTGGCTCAATCCACGTTGCCTCTATCGGCCCCGAGGGCGGAGTAGGTGGATTAGGTGAAGTGGGTGGATTGGGTGAAGTAGGTGTTGATGACGACGGTGGGCCAACACAGGCAGCAGCGGTTAATATCAGCGAAAATAATACTGCTCCAATTAGTATTTTTCTTAACATCTGTTATATCCTCCTTCTTGTTTGAATGAAATCTTTATTTAGCGTATACGTCTTCCTTTAATACTCCTTGATACACCTCCTTGCCTTCATAATTGTGATGCCTCAACCGCCGCAACAACTCGGAACGGTAGGCTCAGGCACGGTGATTTCAGAATTATTCGCGCAGCAGCTTGGGACAGCGGATTCAGGC
>SOKR01000046.1 GCA_004375675.1 Dehalococcoidia bacterium | reverse complement strand
CCTATCGGGTCGGTGTCTCACTCTCTTTTCTAAAGCGCACGTTCCACTTGCTGCATAGCGCCCCCAGGTGAGCCTGTACCTCGTTGCTCTGGTCCTCATGCAGCTCGGCCAGGAAACCGTGCAGGAGTTCACCTCCGGTCATCCCCGGATTGGGTTCCTTGGGGCCGGGTAGGTTCACGTAGACTATCTCGGTCATCATCTTCTGGTATTCAATAGCTGGTTTAGCCACCGTTATTCTCCTTCGGCATAGAGATTCGTTTCGCCGCCCTCAACTTGGCGCTACGGCTGCGCGGATTATAGTGGACTTCCGCCAGAGACGGAGTAATAACCTTTTTATTGATTAAGCTTAAAGTAGCATCATCTCCACTGGCCTGCTGGCGCATAAACTGCTTGACGATGCGGTCTTCGAGGGAGTGATAGCTGATAACCACCAGCCTGCCGCCAAAGCCGAGGAGCTCGACCGCCTGTTCCAGCGCCAACTCGAGGCTCTCCAGCTCCTGGTTGACGGCGATGCGCAACGCCTGGAAGGTGCGGGTGGCGGGGTGAATCCGGCCCCGCCTGCCCCCCAGCGCCTGCTCTACGGTCTGGGCAAGCCGGAGGCTGGTGTTTATGGGGCGCTGGCGCACGATGTGGCGGGCTATCCGCAGGCTATGGCGCTCTTCGCCATACGCCTTGATAAGCTGGGCCAGCTGGTTTTCGGTGGAGGAGTTGATGATAGTGTCGGCGGTAACCTCCTGGCGGGGGCTTAAGCGCATGTCGAGCATGGAATCGTGGCGGAAGCTGAAACCGCGATTGTTCTTTTCCAGTTGCACCGAGGAAAGACCCAGGTCGAAGAGGATACCGTGCACCGGGAAGAAGCCGTGCTTGGTGCATATTGCCTTAAGATTGGCGAAGTTCTGGTTGGACAGGAGTACCGAATCGCCGTAGGCTTCGAGCCGGCTTCGAGCCATCTTTATCGCTTTGGGGTCGGCGTCAATGCCCAGCAGTTGCCCGCCGGGTGAGCTGTTTTCTAAAATAGCCGCGGCGTGGCCGCCGGGCCCGATGGTGCCGTCTATATAGCGACCGCCGGGCTGGACGTCCAGCGCCTCGATGGTCTCCTCCAGCAACACCGAGATGTGGGTGGGAGCTGCCGACATAGTTAGATTCATTAGCGGTTCTCCAAGCCCTCTAGAAGCTGCCAGGCCTGTTCCTGGCCCATAGTCTTCTCCTCTCCCCAGCGTACTTTATTCCATAGCTCAAGGTAGTTATTGGCTCCGATTATAACTACCTCGCTTACAATCTCGGCATGTGATTTAAGCGGAGTCGGCAGGGCTATCCTCCCCTGACCGTCTATCTTCAGGCTGAAGGCGGTAGAGAAAACAGCCCGCTTTAACATTCTTAGTTTACTGGGCGATAGCGCACCAGCGGTAAGGGTAGCCGCCAGCTTTTCCCACTCTTTTATTGGGTAGACGGTTATGCACCCCTCCACCCCCGGAGACAGCACTACTCCTGCTTTAAGCAGCCTCCGGAACTTAGGCGGTACAGGTATCCTGCCCTTTTCGTCAATCTTGTATTCGAACTCACCTAAGAACATATACCAGTCCCAATTCTTTCCTTATCTTACCACTATCTCCCACTTTCTACCATTCTATAGCACACCTACCCCCTTTTGTCAATACCCACCCGTACTAATTTTTATAAATTCGTCCCTTTTGCCCTGAGCTTTGCTCTAAGCCCCTTATGTGATAAAATATAGTCTGCTCCTAAATGAGGCACTGGATATGTTTAAGCTGGGCATTATCACCATCAGCGACAAGGCATCGCAGGGAAAGCGCCCCGACAAGAGCGGGCCGCTGATTAAGGAGAGCTTTGCCGGTAAGGACTGCAAGGTTATCAAATACGAGGTTATCCCCGACGAGAAGGATGTTATCGCTCAAAAGCTCGCGCAGTGGGCCGACGCGGGCACTATGGATATTATCCTGACCACGGGCGGCACCGGGCTGGCTCCAAGAGACGTTACCCCCGAAGCCACGCTATCTGTAGTGGATAAAGAGGTGCCGGGCCTGGCCGAGATGATGAGGACCAAGTCTTTCGCCATCACCCCTAACGCCATGCTGAGCCGGGCGGTGGCGGGGATGAGGAAAGAGTGCCTTATCGTCAACCTGCCGGGCAGCCCCAAGGCGGTGGCGGAGTGCCTGGAGGTGATAATGCCGGTGCTATCTCACGCGGTGGACGTTATAAAAGGAAGGGTGGGTGAGCACACCATCCCCATCAAAGGGGAGGGATAGTTAAAGTGCATATCGACGTTTTGACGCTGTTTCCCGAGATGTTCGGGGGCATTTTCGACCTGGGCATCATGAAGCGGGCCATAGACCGGAAGCTGGTAAGTATCGGCTTGCATAATATTCGGGACTACACCCACGATAAGCACCACACCGCCGACGATTACCCCTACGGGGGCGGGGCGGGCATGGTGCTCAAGCCCGAACCGATTTTTGAGGCGGTGGAGGCGATAGATAAAAAGGAAGGAACGTCGATAATACTGTTATCGCCGCAGGGGCGGCTCTTCACGCAGGAGGTCGCCCAGGAGTTGTCCCAGCATAGCCGGCTGGTTCTTATCTGCGGCCATTACGAAGGCGTTGACGAGCGGGTGCGGGAGTACCTGGCCAGCGATGAAATCAGCATCGGCGACTACGTGCTCAGCGGCGGCGAGCTGGCGGCGATGGTGGTCATCGACAGCGTATTTCGGTTGGTGCCCGGTGTTTTAGGCTCCGAGGCTTCGCCGCTGGATGATTCCCACGTCGGCGGGCTGCTGGAATACCCCCAGTACACCCGCCCGCCCCAATACCGGGGCTGGCCCGTGCCCGAGGTCTTATTGTCGGGGAACCATGCCCAGATTAACAGCTGGCGCCGCGAGCAGGCAATAAGGCGCACGCTGGAGCAGCGCCCCGAACTTTTAGCCAGAGCCGAGCTAAGCTCTGAGGAAGAGCGTCTAGTAGAAAGATTGAGGCAAACATAATATGGATATGATGACATTATTCAAGAACGAACCGAACCCCAATATTCCCGCCCTCGCCCCCGGCGACTCGGTAAAGGTGAGCGCCAAGATCGTGGAAAAGGGACGGGAACGCACCCAGGTCTTTAACGGTGTGGTCATTAAGGTGCGCCGCGGTGCCGATGGCGGCAACTTCACCATCAGGCGCGTCGCCCGCGGCGTGGGCGTGGAGCATACCTTTCCCTTCGCCTCACCGCTGGTGGAAAAGGTGGAGGTGGTGCGGCGCGGCAAGGTGCGGCGAGCCCGCCTTTTTTACATGCGCGGACTTAGCAGTAAGGCGTCCCGGAC
>SOKR01000098.1 GCA_004375675.1 Dehalococcoidia bacterium | reverse complement strand
ATTAGAACTTTTTTAGGTTTGGTCAAGAATTACTCCTCTACTTATGGTTTCGCTGCCTTTACTAACTTTACCTTTTATGCTGGGTTCCCGTATGAAAACTGTGTGTATAGTCGGATAAGCTCAATGTAGATTCTCTCCGTGTTGATTCCTAGATCCCTGAGAAAATTGGCAGCTAATCCCTTATCCTGTCGTACCAAGCCTAGAAGAATGTGTTCGGGCTGCACTTCCCTGCTACCCAAGTTTTTTGTTTCAACTATTGATAACGCAATCGCTTTCTTGAGAGCAGGACTTAGCCCAGCTTCAGCCGTTTCAACATTTGAGAGTTTGTTAATGGAGGCTTCTATTTCTAGCTGCACCTTAGCTGGCTTAATACCTAAATCTATTAGGATTTGACTTGCTGTGGTAGGTATTTTCTTCACCAAGGCTAGTAAAAGATGTCCTGTACCTATGAAACTGTGGTTTAGACGATTTGCTTCTTTCTCCGCTAAATTCAGAATATCTTGGGCTGATTCCGAGAACATTTCCAACTGAGAAGGTTCCCTACCAGTTTCATCTTTAGTCGCTGTGATTTTTGGGGAAGGTAGCTCGGTGGCCTTACCTTCTTCATCCATAAAAACACCAGCTATATCTAAGACTTTCTCGTTAGCAAAGATTGGTGCATTTATTCTTACAGCGATAGCCAGAGCATCGGAAGGTCGACAATCGATCTCGGTTGGTTTTCCTCCTGATTCAAGAACGACCTTGGCATAGAAAGTATCATTTTTAAGTTCGCTAATTTTGACATGTTTCACGGCCCCTTTTAACGCGTGAACAATATCTAGGCAGAAATCGTGAGTCAACGGTCTTGGCACATGTACGCCTTGCATTTTTACAGCTATAGCGTCAGCTTCGGCGGGGCCAATCCAACAAGGAAGGTATCGCTCACCCTCTTTCTCTTTCAAAATCACTACTCGCTGGTAATTCATAAGGCTTACCCTGATGCCATCAATCACCATTTCTATTTCGGCCATGATAACCACACCCCCTTATCTTTACCCTTACCCCAAAAACCTTCTTATATTGGCTGCCTGCAATACCGATTCTTCCAGCCAGGCCTTGTCCCCTTTAAGGGATTTCAGTATATTGTCGGTGAGTTCTTTATGCTGCTTATTGACCTCGAAGTCTACGGGAAATTCCTTTATCGTCCGGGCGAGCTCCTTGGTTAAATAGGGCGTGTCCGGGTTCAAATACTGCAGTGCGTCTCTCAGGTCGTCTGTGCAGTTCAGATAGACGCTCTGGATGAACTTAATGTCGTCTCTGGTCAGGGCGTTTAAGCCCAGTATTTCGGGTGGCAGGCCGACGGAGTAGAGGGCGGCGGTGAACGATATTACCCGCGGCAGGGTGATGCCCCGCATGCTGCGCGGATAGCCGAAAAGCCCGATGTGGAGCTTTCTCTTTCGACGGCTGGGTATATATTTGGCGACCTCGTTAATCATCGGCGCCAGCACCTCTACCTGTTTCTGGTATTCCTCGGAGTAGCGCCTGACTATATCCAGGCATCTTGCCTCGTCCAGTTCCCGGGGCTCTCCCTTTTCCCGCTGCCTCAGCTTCTTTATGGCGGCGACGACCTCGTCGTGAGGATTGTCGTATTTAAAGGCCGACTGTATGGTGAAGGTATGGGCGCTGGGGTGCTCGTTGGCGACTTTATCCACCGTGTCCGGCCTGAGGTTGCCGCGGAATGGCGCCGAACCGACACCCATAATGGGGTAAATGTCCACCCCCGTTTCCGCCGACATCTTATGCAGCCGCTTCAGGGCAATCTTATTTAAGAGGACGGCGCTGACCAGCCCGTAGTTCATAGACGGGTCCGACCTGGCCAGGAAGACCCGCTGGTAATCCAGCTTCTTGTCCTTGAGATAGGTGCGGGTGATTTCGTGGGCATTGAGCATATGCTCCATCTCCTCGAAGAGGGGAATGACATTAATCGTCTCCGGCTTGAACTCGCCAATCCAGTCGCGAATCGAAATATCGCCCTCTTTGAAGGGCATGTTCTGCTTGCCGACGACGAAATCGGCGTAGTAGCGGTAGATGCGGTCGACACACTTATGCGAGGCCGTCATCGGCAGTATGACCTCGAATATGGGCGCGACATCGTCACCGTAAAAGAGCTTGGCGGCGTCGAACGAGCGGGGTATGCTCTCCAGCGTTTCCAGCAGAATCTTGGATTCGGCGTGCTCCACGGTGGGGTTGGGCACGCGCAGGGTGATGAAAAGGTCTTCACCCAGCCGATTTTTCTTGAAGAAAGACTCGTAGCGGGAAAGCAGCTTTTTGACGACATAGTCATCGACCTCTTTGCCCTCGCAGTCCCACATCTGCTCGTCGCAGGCAAGGTGGGAAAAGGTGTAATACGCCTCCTGTATCTCGTCCTCGCCGCTGAGCTGTGGGTCTTCGGCAAAGAAGGGCGGGTTTACGTTATCGGGGTGCTGGGTGCTCATGCACTTCGGTATTTTTATGTCTTTCATCAACTATTTTCCTTTATCATCTCCATAAACCGGTCGAAGAGATAGGTGCTATCCAGCGGCCCCGGCGAGGCCTCGGAGTGATACTGTATGGCGAAGATAGGCAGCTCTTTGTGGCGCAGGCCCTCAACCGTGCCGTCGTTGAGGTTGATGTGGGTGACCTCCAGCTCTTTACCGATGGTGTCGGGGTCGACGGCGTAGCCGTGGTTCTGGGCGGTGATGTAAATACGGCCGGTAGATAGCTCCCTCACCGGGTGGTTAGCCCCGCGGTGGCCGAATTTTAGCTTGAAATTGCTGCCGCCGAAGGCACGGGCGATAAGCTGGTTGCCCAGGCAGATGCCCGTCATCGGTTTTTTGCCGGCCAGTTGCTTAACCGTGTCAACGATATAGTCCAGCAGCTCGGGGTCGCCCGGTCCCGGCGAGAGGAGAACGCCGTCCGGCTTTAAGTTCAGAATCTCCTCGGCTGAGGTGGTGCAGGGGACGACGGTAACGGCACAGCCCCGTTTAGCTAGCAGGCGCAAAATATTGTATCTCAAGCCGCAGTCGAGGGCGACGACACGGTGCTGGGGCTTGCCCCCGTTCTCCCAGGGATAAGGCTTATCGGTGGTTACCTGCCGCACAAAATCGGTCGAGTCGTATTCGGGCTGCTTCGACAGCTGTTCCAGGGCCTGTTTGGGGGTCTTATCGCTGGTTATTATGCCCATCATCACGCCGCCAGAGCGCAGCTTGCGGGTAACCGCCCTGGTATCGATACCGCTTATGCCCGGTATGCCGTATTCGGCCAGGTATTGATGAAGCGTTTTGGTGCTAAGATAATGACTGGGCTGGTAGCACTCTTCCCGTATGGCAAAGCCCCTGACCTGTATTTT
>SOKR01000014.1 GCA_004375675.1 Dehalococcoidia bacterium | reverse complement strand
TCGGAGACGGTGGTGAAGAAGGAGACTAAGCCCAGCAGCTCATAAGATAGCTCGACAACGTGTTCCAGCCCCGACTCGGGGAGGCCGTACTCGGCGCGGAAAGCCTTGGCGGCTTCGTCGTCCAGTTGCGTTATCTCCATCTCCAGCTCGCCGCAGAGGGTGATGACCCTGGAGCCCGCCCGCGCGTAACGGGCGTTTAGCTCCTCTTGCATAGAGTCCGCCTCGGCTATCTGTTCCTCGCCGATGTTGACCACAATGAGGCGGGGCTTGGCGGTGAGGAACTGGTAGTTGGCGATGAGCCTGGCTTCGTCGGCGCTTATTCCCATTTCGCGGATGGGAAGCTCTTTTTCCATGCCTACCTTTAGCCTGGTTAGCAGCTTTTGCTCCGGCAGCAGGCTCTGTCGTTCGGCGGGCTTGGCTCCCTTTAACGATTCCTCGATCTTCTCCAGCCGTCGGCCGATGATGCCCAGGTCGTGGAGGGTAAGCTCCAGGTTGGCGGTGGCGATGTCTCTGTCCACATCCAAACTGCCTTCGATGTGGGGGACGCTTTCGTCGGCAAAAGAACGGACGACATCGATGAGGGCGTCGGCGTTGCTGAGCTGGCTTAGGATTTGTCCACCCACCCCTTTGCCGCCGCCCAAATCCTTGACCGAGGCGCCGATATCAATATAGCTTACCTCGGCGGGGACGACCTTTTTGGGGTGGAGCATATCGGCCAAGACCTGCAGGCGCGGTTCGGGCACTTTGGCTATGCCGATATGCGGGGCGAGACTCCTGGTATCCGATTTGCCCCCGGTGAGGGCGTTAAAGATGGTGGTCTTGCCGCTCTGTGCCAGCCCGACGATTCCGATTTCAATAGTCATCGGTCTAACCCGCTATTTTCTCAGGTTAAGATTAAACTTTACGATGACGAGCTTGCCTTGATTATTTTCAGAGCTTGCTTGAGGGCGAGTTCTCTTTCCTTGACGGTGAGCTGGTCGTTGGCGGCCAGGTCGAGCAGGGCGCGCAGGGCTTCCTTCGAGCTGTTGTTGCCCATTTGCTCGATGGCTTTAGTCCTCAAATCAGCGTTGAATCCCGTGTCGGTGGCGATAGTCGATAGCTTTTTCAGTTCCTCGGGGCGTTCGTTCATGACATTCTCCTCTAGACTCCGGACGGGGCGTTCGTTCATAGTATTCTCCTCTTGATTCCGGGCGGGGCATTAGTTTTACCTATTTTACTCCATAGTGGCGGCATATTCAATAGAGATTTTGGGGCTTGCCTGTGATAAAATGGTAAGACCGATAAATTCTGGGGGAGCCTTGCTCTATATACTGCACGGCGAAGACGACTTTTCCATAACCCAGTTCCTCGGCGAGATAAAGCGGGGGCTGGGTGACCCCTCTATGCTGGCGACTAATACCTCCACCTTCGACGGGCCGAAGCTGTCCCCGGGCGAGCTTAAGAACGTCTGTGAGACCGTTCCTTTTTTGGCCGAAAAGCGCCTGGTCGTTATCCAGGGGCTTCTGGGGCGCTTCGAAGCCAGGGGCAGACCCCGACAGAAGAAGACGGCTAACCGGGGTGGGGGGGAAGGCGCCAAGTCTTTTGCCGAAGCCATGAGCAACATACCCGAGAGCACGGTCGTAGTGCTGACGGACGGTAGCAGGATAAAGAGCGCTAACTCCCTGCTCAAACTGCTTATGCCGCAGGGCGAGGTGAGGTCTTTCCCCTTGCTCAGGGAGGTGAAGCTGCGGCAGTGGATAGAGAAAGAGGTGACGGCGCAGGGAGCCGCCATCTCCCCGCCGGCGGCGGACCTGTTGGCCAGGCTGGTGGGGGGCAACCTCTGGATTATGTCGGGCGAAATAACCAAGCTGACCCTGTTTGCCGGCGGGCGGCGCATCGAGGCGGAGGATATTAATAAGGTGGTCAGCTCGGCGCAGGAGGCTAACGTCTTCGCCATGGTTGACGCCATCCTCGACTTCAAGGCGGGGGTCGCCGAACGATTATTAGAGCAGCTAATGGGGAAGGGGGCTTCGCCAGCCTACCTGCTGGTCATGCTCACGCGGCAGGTGCGGCTCGTCGTCCAGGCTAAAGAAATGAGACGGCAGCGCAAGTCCGATATGGATATTCAGAGCAAGCTGGGGCTGGCGCCTTTTCCTTTGCGCAAGACGCTGGAGCAGGCACAGCGCTACCCCCTGGAACGGCTCAAGCAGGTTTATAATAAGCTCTTGCAGACCGACCTCTATATCAAGCGGGGGAAGTTCGAGGGGGGGCTGGCGCTTAACCTGCTCGTTGCCGAGCTTTGCGCCCAGCGGCGCTAATTCGTTGACAGCCAGTGCCCGTTAAACTAAAATCGTAGGAAATGATGACCAGCGACCAAGTCCGACAAGCCTTTTTAGACTTTTTCGAGGAAAAAGAGCATAAAATCATCCCCAGCTCTTCCTTGATACCCAGGGGCGACCCCACCCTGCTTTTGACCACGGCGGGCATGGTGCCGTTCAAGCCCTACTTCCTGGGGGAGGCAAAGCCACCCCATCCCCGCCTGGCTTCCTGTCAGAAGTGCTTCCGCACCACCGATATCGAGGCGGTGGGCGATTCCACACACCTCACCTTTTTCGAGATGCTGGGCAACTTCAGCGTCGGCGACTACTTCAAAAAAGAGGCGATTGGCTGGGCGTGGGAGTTCGTCACCCAACGCCTGAAGCTGCCCGCGGAACGGCTGTGGGTAACCATCTACCTCGATGACGACGAGTCCTTCGGCTACTGGCGGGAGGTGGGCGTCCCCGAGGATAGAATACTGCGCTTTGGGGAGGAGGACAACTACTGGGGGCCGGCCGGAGATAGCGGTCCCTGCGGGCCCTGCAGCGAGATTCACTATGACTTTGGTGAGGAAGTCGGCTGCGGTAAGCCTTCCTGCCGTCCCAACTGCGATTGCGGGCGCTTTTCCGAAATCTGGAACCTGGTCTTCACCCAGTATAACCAGGACAAGAAGGGCAAGCGCGCTCCCTTGCCCGAGCCCAATATCGACACCGGAATGGGGCTGGAGAGGACGGCGGCGGCTGTCAATAATAAACCCTCGGTCTATCAGACCGACCTCTGTGTTCCTTTGATGGAGAAAATATCTGAGCTAGCGAAAGTAAAATATGGCTCTAATGATGCCAGCGATAACGCTATAAGGGTGGTTGCCGAGCACAGCCGCGGTATTGCTTTTCTCATCGCCGACGGAGTTATGCCCAGCAACGAGGGGCGGGGCTATGTTTTGCGGCGGCTCTTGCGCCGCACTTCGCTTTTCGGGCGCAGGCTGGGGCTGGACAAGCCTTTTATCGACAAGATGACCGAAGCTACTATAAAACTGATGGAGCATATTTACCCGGAGCTAAAGCAGCAGCGGGAGTTT
>SOKR01000006.1 GCA_004375675.1 Dehalococcoidia bacterium | reverse complement strand
AGCGGTGCCCTGAACTCGCAATCCGCTATAGCGGGGTCGAATTCCCGCTTGAGGCCTTTGTCTGGTAGGACTACCCGTACTAAGCGGTGTTGAAGGCCGGGTCTTGCGCGGCGGAGCGCTATGAATCCCGTCAGGTCCGAGAGGAAGCAGCGGTAAATAGAAGCCCCGGGTGCCGCAGGGTTACCTGGTTGGAGTTGGCTGGTCCGGGCAAGCTGTTAGGCGGGGTCGAGGGCGGGTGCACGGCCTCATTGATTTGATGGATAGAAGCCCGAATCCGCTTTTGGCCGAGACCAGAAGGTTGCTGCGCCAGTCAGACCTCAGGGCGAGAAAGGGGCTGGGGCAGCACTTCCTTATTAATGCCGAAGTGCTCGAAGCCATTATCGCCGCCGCCGAGCTCGGCTCCGACGACCTGGTGGTGGAGGTGGGGCCGGGATTGGGCATCCTCACCCGGGAGCTGGCGCAAAGAGCGGGCAGGGTTATTGCCGTCGAGCTGGATGATAAGCTGGCGGCTTTGCTTAAAGAGACGCTGGCTTCTTTTGATAACGTCACCATCGTCAATGGAGATGTGCTCAAAATCGAGCCGAAGGGGCTGGTGGGGGGGCGGGGCTATAAGGTGGTAGCCAACCTGCCTTACTACATTACCTCGCCTGCCCTGCGCCACTTCCTCGAAGCAAAAGCTAAACCGCAGGCAATGGTGGTCATGGTGCAGAAAGAGGTCGCCGAAGCCATCGCCGCCAAACCGGGCGATATGAGTATCTTGAGCGTCGGCATCCAGTTCTACGGCGAGCCAAAGATAATAACCACCGTTCCTCCTGATTCGTTTTACCCCGCGCCCGAGGTCAGCTCGGCGGTACTAAAAATAGACGTTTACCCGAAGCCAAAAGTGGACGTTGATGAAAAGGGCTTTTTCGACACCGTGCGGGCGGGCTTTGCCGCCCCGCGCAAGCAGCTGACCAACTCGCTGGCCAAGGGGCTGGGGAGGGACAAGAGTGCGGTCTTGCCCTTTCTGCAAAAAGCCAAGATAGACCCGCAGCGGCGGGCGGAGACATTAACTATTGAGGAGTGGGCAGAGCTCTGGCGGGTATTGGGGGGTAAAGATGCTGACGGTTAAGGCGCCGGCCAAGATTAACCTGACACTCGAAGTCCTGGGCGAAAGGCCCGACGGCTTTCATAACATTCGCAGCGTTATTCAGGCTATCGACCTTTGCGACAGCCTGGGTTTCAGCCTGAGCGATAAAATCGAGGTCAGCAGCGATAACCCCGACTTCATCGCCGGAAAGAGCCTGGTAGCCCGCACCGCCGACCTGCTGCAACAGGTCAAGGGGTGCTCCCAGGGAGCCAGGATAGAAGTTGAGAAACGCATTCCTCTTTCTTCGGGGCTGGGTGGGGACAGCAGCGCCGCCGCCGCCGTCCTGCTGGGGCTTAACGAGCTCTGGCCGCCGGAGCTGAAGCCGGCTAAATTGCTGGAGCTGGCGACGAGGCTGGGCTCCGATGTCGCCTTTTTCCTCTACGGGGGCACGGCGCTGGCGGAGGGGAGGGGGGAGAAGATAGCCCCCCTGCCTTCGCTGCCCCACCGCTGGGTCGTCCTGCTCGTACCCCCGCTGCCAGATGTGGAGGGGAAAACAAAACAGCTCTACGACAGGCTCAAGCCCAGCCACTACAGCGACGGGGAGGTTACGGATAGCATGGTGGTGGAGTTGACGCGGGGGGCGGTAAGCCCATCCCTGCTTTTCAATACCTTTGAGAACGTCGCCTACAACTTTTTCCCCAAGCTCAAGGTCTATAAGGAGCATTTTCTAAAAGTAGGGGCTCCTCATGTCCACCTCGCCGGCTCGGGGCCGACCTTGTTTGCCATGATGGAA
The DNA here is from genome assembly GCA_004375675.1 of Dehalococcoidia bacterium. GTDB lineage: Bacteria > Chloroflexota > Dehalococcoidia > Dehalococcoidales > BS750m-G39 > E44-bin88. The sequence goes on along the minus strand of SOKR01000006.1, from coordinate 10,446 downwards.
GATAAGGCTAAGGCCGAGGACTTATACCAGCGGTGCAAAGACCAGGGGTTGGAGTGTTACCTGACGGCTACGCTTTCGTCGCTGGATAGGTTATAATCAGGGCTAAAGTAAACTTAAAGGAGTGGCAATGGCGGGACAAATAGTTCTGGCGATGGTTATCGGTTACCTGCTCGGTTCCATCCCCTGCGCCTACCTTATCGGGCGGCTGGTAAAGGGGGTGGACATCAGGAAGATGGGCGGGGGCAATATGGGGGCGGTCAACACCATGCGGGAGATAGGCACCCTGCCCGGTTTCGGCGTGCTCTTCGCCGACATGGCCAAGGGGGCGCTGGCCGTGCTCATCGCCCGCGAGCTGGGGCTGCACCCTTACTGGGTCTTCGCCGTGGGGTTGGTGGCGGTGGCGGGGCACAACTGGCCGGTCTGGCTGAAGTTCCGGGGAGGGCAGGGGCTGGCCACCACCATGGGGGTGCTGCTGGTTTTCTCGCCTATCCCCTTTGCCATCAGCGCCGCCATACTGGTGGTCGCGGTCATCTTTACCAGCAACGTGAGGCTGTCGGCGGTGGTGGGCTTTATCTTTCTGCCTCCTCTCATCTGGGCTTTCGGGGGGGAGCTGAGCGTCATTCTCTATTCCATAGCCCTGCCCGTATTTTGCCTCTTGAAGACGATGCCCCACTTCAGGTCGGCTGTGGATAGGGCAGGTGACGAGAAGAAGGGGCTTATCGTCGACCGGGATTATACGCCGTGGCAGACAAAGAAAAAGTCAGATTGATATTCGGAGGTGTAAATTGAGCAAGACAGAGAAGAACCTTGATGGAGCCTTTGCCGGGGAAAGCCAGGCCAGCCGGCGCTACCTTTACTTTGCCGATAAGGCGGAGAGCGAAGGGCATCCCCAGATAGCCCGGCTCTTCCGGGCGGCGGTGGAGGCGGAGACGGTGCACGCCCGTAATCACCTGAAAGTCCTTGGCGGTATCGGCTCGACAGCCGAAAACCTGAAAGAGTCTATCAGCGGGGAGGAATACGAGTTCACCAAGATGTACCCCGCTTTTATCGAGCAGGCTAAGGCCGAGGGTAACCAGCGGGCGGAGATTAGCTTCAGCCACGCCAACGCCGTGGAGAAGGTCCACCACGCCTTGTACCAGAAGGCGCTGGAAGCGCTGGAGGGGGGTAAGGAGTTAAAGGATGAGCCTTACTTCGTCTGCCCGTTCTGCGGCAATACCGTGGCCGGGGAAGCCCCGGAGAAATGCCCCATCTGCGGCGCGCCGAGAAGCAAGTTTATGGAGGTGGGGTAGGTTATTCCTGTTTAGTCAGCCAGCTCTGGACTAATGCCATCTCGTCATCTCTGGAAGCAATCTCCCCGTCCAGCCGAGCTTTTTGCAGCCGTTCCATTATCTCCCTGATTTCGGGGCCGGTGGTGACGCCCATCTTTATCAGGTCGTCGCCGGTAAGCGAGATTTCAATGTATTTCAGCCGGGTGAGGTATTGGTGTATGTTCTGGCTGGCGGTGGGGGACTCGGTGGCGACGGAGTTAGCCACCATCGCCGGGGAGGAATAGGCTTCGAGGAGGCGGAAGATGCCACTGGGGGAGAGGCCGGGGGTGGCCATCAGACGCATCTTGCTCTTGAGGGCGGCGGTGTCAATAAGTATCTGCGCCAGCGCCTTGGGCAGCCTGAGGCGGGATATGAAGCGCTCGGTTTCTTCCTTGGCCAGGGGGTAAGCCAGCAGCGCCAGGTAGAGTCCGGCTTCGGGCGGGGCGGGGTCGCTGAGCTTGCGCGCCTGCTCGAATTTTTCCGCCAGCCAGTCGTCGCCCCTTAAGTTGGGGTGGAGGTGGGGTAAGACTCCCAGTTCGGCGGCGCGGATAAAGACCTTCTCCGGGTATGGTTCCTTGAGGATGCATTCGATTTCGTAGCGGGTGCGGTCGGCGCTGATGGTCTTGAGCATGTCAACATCGCGCTTGAAGAAGCCGAGCGTCTTTTTCTCCAGGTGGAAGTCGAGGCGCTGCTCATAACGCAGCCCGCGCCAGATGCGGGTGGCGTCATCAATGAAGCTGTTTTCGTGGAGGACGCGGATGAGCTTGTTCTTGAGGTCATCGCGCCCGCCGTGGGGGTCGATGGGCTTGCCGTAGAGTCCGGGGTTTAGGCCCAGCGCCATGGCGTTGATGGTGAAGTCGCGGCGGCCGAGGTCTTCGTCAAGCGAGCCGGGGGTGATTTGGGGTAGTGCCCCCGGTTTTTCATAGGTCTCGGTGCGGGCGGTGGTCAGGTCGACGCTCCAGTTGTCCCAGAGGAGCTTGGCGGTGTTGAAGCGGGGGTGGGTGGTGATTTTGCCCTTAATATTCTTTTTGAGCTGCTGCGCCAGTTCTATAGCATTGCCTTCTACCACCAGGTCGAGGTCGAGGTTGGCCTGCCCCAGCATCAGGTCGCGCACCACCCCGCCCACCAGGTAGAGCTTTTCACCGCGGGTGTGGGCGATTTCGCCCGCCATCCACATGAAGTTGACCAGCTCGCCGGGCAGCTGCTTTTCTATCTCTTGGGATAGATTAAGACGCTTGGGCATATCTTTGGCTAGATTATAACACAGGTGGTTTGGGCTGCCCATCCCCACCTTGTTTTAATCTTTTCCCGCCCGCCGCCCCAGGCTGTTCTTCCCGCACCAACCCGCCCAGAAACGTCTCTCAAAAGGGGGCTTTGCCCCCTCTTGGACTCCCCCAAGATGTGAGAAAATCCCCCTTGATCCCCCCTGCCTTCGCCGAAGCGCCTGCCCGCCGCACAAGGCTTTGGCAGGCGGGGCTACGCGCAGGCAGGCTTTTTCAAAGGGGGATATATAAGGGGTGCCACCCTTATAGGGTGGGTATTGGGTGGGAAAGAAAGACCTTCCCTAAATAATGATAGGGGGGAAACAAGGTTTACCTAGACCAAGAACTTATTGTTATTTGGTTGGCGTTTGCTTATAATGGGGTGGATGAAAGTGGTCTCCATCGTGGGTATGGCCGGCGCTGGCAAGTCGGAAGTTTCCCGTGTCTTTGAGCAGAACGGCTATACTCGCATCAGGTTCGGCGATGTCACCGACGAGGAGATAAAGAAGCGAGGCTTGCAGCTAAACGAGGAAAATGAGCGGCTGGTGAGAGAGTTGCTGCGGGGGGAGGGGAGAGACGCTTACGCCAGGCTCAACCAGCCCCGAATCGAACAGGCGCTTAAAAACTCTAACGTTGTCATTGACGGGCTTTATTCCTGGGAGGAATTCGTCTATCTCAAAGAGCTTTACAGGGAGGACCTTTACCTGGTGGCGGTGTGGTCATCGCCCAAGACCAGATATGCCCGATTAGGCAAGAGGCCGAGCCGGCGCTTGACACCAGAGGAAGCCGCCGGCCGGGATAAGACCGAGATAGAGAATATCGCCAAGGGAGGTCCGATTGCCATGGCCGACTTTACCATCGTCAACGAGTCTTCCCGCGAGGACATGACAAGAGAAGCCGAGAGGATTGTATCACTACTGAAATGACAAAAGCGGTCCGCCCCGATATCGATGAGTATTTCCTGAAGGTAGCCTCGGTGGTCGCCGAGCGTTCGACCTGCCGCCGTCACCACGTGGGGGCGGTGGCGGTCAAGGATAAGCATATCCTGTCTACGGGCTATAACGGGGCGGCGGCGGGGTTGAAAGACTGCCTGGAGCTGGGGTGCCTGAGGGACGAGCTAAAGATACCGTCGGGGACGAGGCAGGAAATATGCCGGGGCATTCACGCCGAGCAGAACGTCATCATCCAGGCCAGCCTGCACGGCGTCAGCCTGGAGGGGAGCACCATCTACTGCACGCACACGCCCTGCGTGCTCTGCGCCAAGATGCTGACCAACGCCAAGATAAAGCGCTACGTGAGCTTCGGCAAATATAACGACGATTCCTTTGTCGAGCTGTTTAAGGAAGCGGGCATAGAGGTTGACATAAAGAAGAGGCCGCCCGCCGAGATTGGCTATCTGGATTAGAGGAAGTTGTGGTATAGCTGTGGTATAATTGATAACTGTTATAAATTATTAAAGGATTATAGAATGAGTGAACCTATTGTCATCGAAAATCTGACCAAGTACTATAATAAGTTCCTGGCGCTGGATAACCTGTCGATGAGGATACCTGCCAATGAGAACGTGGGGCTCCTGGGGCCCAACGGCGCGGGCAAGAGCACCACCCTCAAGATATTGTGCGGGCTTATTCGCGCCTCCTCGGGCACGGCTTATATCGACGGCGCTAATGTCTCCGAGAAGCCGGAACAGGCCCTGGCTAAAATCGGCGCCATCATAGAGACGCCCGAGTTTTACCCCTTCTTCACCCCCGAAGAGACGCTGGGCTATCTGGGCCGGCTGCGGGGGATGGGGGGGGACGAGCTAAAGCGCCGCATCAAGGAAGTAATCAAGCTGGTCAGACTGCAAGATTGGGGCAAGGTGAAGATAGAAAAGTTCTCCCGGGGGATGAAGCAGCGTCTCGGCCTGGCGCAGACCCTGCTCCACGACCCACCGGTGCTTATCCTGGACGAACCGGCCCTGGGGCTGGACCCGAGGGGGGTGGTGGAGTTCCGGGAGATAATCGAGGGAGCGGGTAAGGAGAAGACGATTTTCTTTGCCTCGCACCAGCTGATAGAGGTCAGCCAAATATGCACTCAGGTAGCCATTATCGACCACGGGCGTCTGCTTGCCTACGATAGCATTGCCGCCCTGACGAAAAAATACAAGTCGCTGGAGAGCGCCTACCTTGAGTTGACGGAGGCACCCCTTGAGTGAATTAGAAAAGCTGAGAATAGTTGTCGGATACGAGTTCTTAAAGCACATACGCCGCAAGCGGCTCTATGTCATTCTGGGGCTTACCCTTATTGCCGAATTGGCCGTCCTCATCCTGGTGCCGGTACTGGGTGACGGCTTCCCGGATAGCGTGATGGTGATGGCGGCCCTGCTCTCGGTCGGTCCCGCTCTGGCCACGATCGGGGCTATCTTCTTTGCCGGCGACGCCATAGCCGGGGAGTTCGAGAGCAAGACCGGTTTTATCCTTTTTACCAACCCGGTGAAGCGGAGCACACTGGTGATAGGCAAATACCTGGCCTGTTACGCCGCGGTGGCGTTGCTCGTTATTCTGGGCTATGTGATTGTGGCTATCTCACTGCTGGCGATATACGGAACGGTCCCTATTGAAACGCTGTCCTCATTCGGGCTATGCCTTCTCTATGCGGGCAGTGTCCTCTCGGTAACCTTCTTCTTTAGCTCGATATCGAAGGGAGCTATGGGAGCTACCGTTATCACGCTTGTTTTCATCATGGTCATTTCCGGGATTATCGATAGCATCCTCATGATGACGGGGCAGCCGCACTGGTTTATGCTTTCCACCAACGGCGACACTATCTCTACTGTTTATGGCGGCTACGAGGTGTTTATGGGAGGACTTGGGGGCGGCGGTGGTATGATGCCCTTTGAGCTGGAGACGCCGGACATCGGCCTCTCCGTTATCTCCATGGTAGGCTACCTGGCGGTGGGTTTTCTTTTGAGTATCTGGATAAGCAAGAGGCGGCAACTGGCTTAAAGCCAGATGGGACTAGCTAAATGGTGAAACTGCAGACTAAGGTAATCGTTAACCCGGTGGCGGGAGCCCGTTCCACCCGACGCAAGTGGCCCATCATCAACCGACTGCTGGAGCGTATCGGTTTAACCTTCGACTTCAATTACACCGAGGGCGTGGGGCACGCCATAGAGCTGGCGCAAGCGGCGGCTAGCGACGGCTATCGCTACCTGGTGGCGGTGGGTGGGGATGGGACGGTGAACGAGGTCGCCAACGGCATACTCCTTTCCCGCAATGCCGCCGCCACGGTGCTGGGCGTGGTGAGCACGGGCACGGGCAGCGATTTCGCCCGCTCGGCGGGTCTGGCGCGGGACTATACCACCGCCTGTAACAACCTGACCAGTTCCAAGAGGTTGACCATCGACGTGGGCGTGGTGGAGTATCAGCGCGACGGCAAGAGGCATGAGCGCTTTTTCGTTAATTCGGCGGGCGTGGGCTTCGACGCCGCCGTGGTCAAGGAGACCGAGCGCCTGCCCAAGTTTTTCGGCGGCACCATACCTTACGTTGCCGGGATGCTGCGGACGCTGGTCAGCTACCGGAATAAGAATATTGTGCTCAAGGTGGGGGATGAAGAGGAGCGTAAGCGCGTGCTGAATGTTGCCGTGGCTAACGGTAACTACTGCGGCGGGGGGATGCGCATCGCCCCCGATGCCGAGCTTGACGATAAGCTGCTGGACGTGGTGGTTTTCGGCGATATGAGCAAGTTCGAGATTCTTAAGGAGTTCCCCACGATATATAAGGGGACGCACATCAATCACCCCAAGGTGAGCGTGAAGAAGGCGGCTAATGTTAGTATCGAGTCCGCCAAGCCGATGCTGGTTTATGCCGACGGTGAGCTGCTGGGGGAGTGCCCGGCGACTTTCCGGGTGATTCCAGCGGCGTTGAGTTTGGTGGTTTAAGGTAGGGGTCTGGTAGTCTTTTTGTCCCCACATCCCCACCTTTGTTTAGCGTAGGTCTTATTTCCCACCCAAAACCCACCCCTGCTTTGCAGGGTGTAACCTCTATATACTTCTCTCCCCGCTCCGCATTATCAAGCATGCGTTTTTCGTCCCACCCAATAGGCGTTAGCCTCCTCGTATTCCTGTCATTTGGGGGGCTTGCCGCCCAGCCCTTTGCTCCAGGTGGCGTAAGTCCTGCTTCCCACCCTGACCCACCCTAATGAGCTAGCGCTCCTTAATGTTGCTTTTTAGGGGAGTTGAAGAGGGGGCAAAGCCCCCTTGTGGAAGACGTTTGTGGGCGGGCTGGTGTGGGTAAAACAAGCTGGGGGGTGTGGGTGGGAAAAGATTTAAACGGGGTGGGGAAAAGGTTATTCTATGTTTTCCCCCTGGTAAGCGCCTTTGTAGCCCTCTGTCTTCTGGCTCAAGCGCATAAAGATAAGCTGTATTACGCGGGCGTTTTTTTGCAGCCGGAAGCCAAGGGGGTTATAGACCACCAGCAGCGATTGGGAACGGCCTTCGTAGCCGGCGTCCCAGACGGCGGTGCCCACGGTAACGCCGCAGCGGAGGAGGCTGGAGCGGGGGCGGCCTAAAGCCATGATGTCTTCGGGGAGGTGGACGATCTCGTTGTAGGTGATGATATAAGCGCCGGGGACGAGGTCAATGAAACCCAGCCCGTCGAAGACGAGCGGCGAGAGGTCGGAGACCAATCTCTGGTCGTTCCGGGCGGTTATCCGCCCCGACGACTGGAGCAGGGCTACCTCGCGCAGGGTGAGGTCAACGCCGTTGGGCTGGACCTGCTCTTCGAGGTCGATATAGCCTTCGACGAGGGGTGGCTTTTTCTTGAGCAGCCGCTTGATTTCCTGTCGGGAGAGAATGACGGTCATTTCATACCTCGAAATACATTTTAACATATACCTAGACTGGATAGGAATTGACGGTGGTGGCGGGGTCTATTATAATGCAGCATCAGTCCCTTGGGGGACGATTAATTTAAGGGGGAGATTTATGACGGTAAAAATAGTTACCGATAGCACTGCCGACCTGCCTGATGAGCTAGTCAAGGAGATGGGGATTACCGTAGTGCCCGTATATGTGCGTTTCGGCGAGGAGGTCTTACGCGACCGGGTGGACATCAGCGAGGACGAGTTTTATGAGAGGTTGACACATGACCCCGTCCATCCCAACACTACACAGCCGACTCCGCAGGATTTCGTAGATGTTTACCAGAAGCTGGTCCAGGGTGCTGACGGCATTGTTTCTATTCATCTCACCGGTAAACTGAGCGGCACCTGTAATTCAGCGCTGATGGCCAAGGATATGATGGAGACGAAATGCCCCATTGAAGTGGTTGATTCAGAGACACTGAGCATGGCTTTAGGCCTGGTAGTTATAGCTGCCGCCAAGGCGGCTAAAGCCGGGGAAAGTATGGACAAGATTGTGGAAGCGGCAAAACAGGCCATGCCTAAGATACGTTTGCTGTTTCTTCTTGATACCCTGGAATACCTCAAAAAGGGTGGGCGTATCGGTAAGGCGAAGGCACTACTGGGCTCAATACTGAGTGTAAAGCCGGTGCTTACTCTGAAAGATGGAGAACTGGTGCCGGCGGGTCAGGTCCGCACCCGGGCTAAGGGTATGAACAAGCTGTTTGAATTTGTCAAAGAGGTAGCCGATATTCAGGATTTGGCTGTTGTCTATAACACCACCCCCGACGAAGCGCAAGCTCTGGCTGAGCGTATCGGTTCCGTATTTGACAAGGAAAAGATAAGGATGGCCAGGCTAGGGCCAGGACTTGGGGTGCACGGTGGTCCAGGGGCAATGGTTGTAGCCATTAGAGGCAAGTAGTCAGCCGGCGGTCCTGGTTTTTGGTCGCGGGTAAGAGCCTCTCTGACCCTCGCTTACATTTCTTTATCACTGTTTCACGGCAGGTTATCTCATGGCACCCTAAAAGAGGTGACGGTGCTGTTTCTTTTGTGGTAAAATGGCGGTTAAATATTTTGGCGGGGGGTGCCCGAAATGACTAAGACGGCCTGGGCCTGGGTCTGGTTCGGCTTTTTACTGGCGCTGGATATCGCTATCCCCTGGTACGTGCTCACCAGTGTGGAGAAGGTGAACGCCGCCTTTTTGTTCTGGACGATATGGGTCCTGGCGGCTATCGCCAGCGCCTTTTTCATCTTCCTCAAATGGCGGGAGGTGAAGCCGTGAGCACCACCTTCTGGGTATGGTTCGGCATCGGGCTCTACATGGCCGCGGGGCTGGGCATCGCCCTGATGGCGCGGCGGCAGCTGGGGGCGGGGGTAAGCGATTTTTTCCTGGCCAACCGCAAGCTCGGCGGCTTTATTTCGGCGTTGAGCTACAGCGCCACCACCTACAGCGCCTTTATGATGATTGGCCTGGTCGGTTTGACCTATTTCACCGGCGTTGGCGCTCTGGGCTTTGAGTTAACCTACCTTTGCGGCATGTTTATGATGGTCTTCTTCCTGCCCCGTTTCTGGCTGGTGGGTAAGAAGTACGGCTACATCTCGCCCATGGAGCTGCTCAGCGACCGCTACCAGAACCGGGGGGTGGGGGCGACCGCCGCCATCTTAGCCCTGGTCTTTCTAGTGCCTTATGGTGCCGTGCAACTTATGGGTGTTGGCCTCCTGATGAACGGCATCAGCGGCGGGGCAATCCCGGTGGTGGCCGGCATTATCATCGCCGTGGTCTGCGCCATCGCCTGGTCGAGCATTGCCGGGCTGCGCTCGGTGGCCTGGACCGACGCCTTCCAGGCTATCATTATGATTGTGGTCTCGGCGGCGGTGCTGGGGGTGGTGATTAACGCCCTGGGCGGGTTCGGCTCCTTTTTCGATAAGCTGGAGTCGGCGGTGCCAGGGCTGCTTACCGTGCCCACGGCGGGGGGGTCGTGGAACCTTAATATGTTTATCGGGCTGGCTCTGCCCTGGCTCTTTTTCTTAATCTCTAATCCGCAGGTGAGCCAGCGGCTTTTTATCCCCAAATCGGTGACCGCCATGAAGCAGATGCTGGGCGGTTTCCTCATCTTCGGCTTTATCTATACCCTGATTTCGGTGTTGTGGGGATTCGGCGCCACGCTGCTGGTGCCGGGCCTGGAGAACGCCGACCTGGCCACGCCCAACCTGCTCGCCCTGCCCATAATACCGATGGGGCTGGCTATCGTGGTCATGATCGGCATCACGGCGGCGGCTATTTCCACCATCGATTCCATCCTGCTTACCCTGTCTTCGGTGTGGGCACGCGACATCCATAAAGGGCTGATTAACCGCAAGGTCTCGGAGAAGGGGGAGCTGAGGGTGGGGCAGTGGGTTATCCCCATTATGGCTATTATCGCCTTTCTTTTCGCCCTGTGGGTTGCCGAGAAACCGGGGCTGGACTTTATGATTGCGACGCTTTCCTCGGCGGCTTCGGCGGGGCTTCTGATGGCGGTGCCGACTATCTTCGGTGCCTTCTTCTGGAAGCGGGGGACGGCGCTGGGGGCTATGGTCAGCATGATAGTCGGCGCTATTATCGTCCTCGTCTTCCAGCTAACCGGCTGGAAGCCACTGGGGTGGTGGCCGGGGGTGTGGGGCTTCGTCGTCTGCCTGCCGCTTTTCGTTATCGTGAGCCTGGCTACCAGGCCGCCCAAGGAGAAGGCGGAGGAGTTTATCGGCTACCTCAAGGGGGCGCTGAAAAAAGGGCGGTTTATTTAGGGGCGGTTATGAACGCCGCTTAGACCCTTTCGGGAACTGCCAGACTGCCTCCTTACCCTCATACCCTTCATCAATAAACATCATCCTATCCATCTCTCTTTCGGGCACCAGGTTTTTCAGCGATTTTTCGGTGTGCTTTGGTTCTTGATTAACCTGTATCATTATAAAGGGCCTGTCTACCCTCTTAATGGTCCAGGGGCAGTGTATAAAATTCGGCG
>SOKR01000016.1 GCA_004375675.1 Dehalococcoidia bacterium | reverse complement strand
GGCATTCTCAACATGATTGAGATGGCCTTCAGGGCTTACGACCCCTGCCATGCCTGTGCCACCCATTCCCTGCCGGGCCGGACGCCGCTTGAGGTTAGCGTTTATGACGCTGACGGTGAACTGGTGAAGAAACTGGTAAACTAAAGAAGGAGGGAGGGAAAATCATGCGTGAAAAAGTAGAACAAGCCTTAGCTAAGATAAAGCCGGCTTTGCAAGCCGACGGCGGCGACGTCGAGCTGGTGGGTGTGGAGGATGGGGTGGTTAAGGTAAAGCTGACCGGCGCCTGCGCCAGCTGCCCGGTAGCCACCGTGACCCTGAAGCAGGGCATCGAGCGGATATTAAAAGAGCAGATTGCCGAGGTCAAGGAAGTAATTGCCGTCTAAATTCGGCTTATAGGGCTTTAAATAATGCCGATATACGAATATGTTTGCGATAAGTGCCAGTTGAAATTCGAGTTGCTTAAAAGCATGAGCCATTCGGGGGAGGATGCCCCCTGCCCGAAATGCGGAAGTAGTGCTCAGCGAGCGCTTTCATCATTCGCCAGAAGCTCTGACGGGTCAGAGCCTTCAGGGAACGGAAGCTCTTGCAGCACTTGTAGCGCCGACACCTGTAGCTCCTGTTCTCTATAAAGATAAGGGAGGCGAATGAGAAAGCCGGATAAGCAGTTTTCCTGCCACGCCTGCGGCAGAATCGCCGAGGGTTCTCCCGGGGCGGCGCCCTGCGAGGCGCTCCAGGGCTGGTTGACTGTTTCCTCCTGGGCGGGGCCGGGGGTGGTGGAGCACTATAACTTCTGTTCGTTTAGCTGCCTCGAGGCTTGGGCGGACGCCCAGGTGCCCAGAGTGCCCGAGGTATTTCTTGATTCCTTTAAAGAAGATAAGAGTAAATAAATAGAGATGAATACGCTTGTTTTGGGAATGGGTAACACCATTCTTACCGACGACGGGGTTGGCATCAAGATTGCCCACCGGCTCAAGGAGAGGAAGCCTGAATTAGACGTAGTGGAGACCAGCGAGGCTGGAATCGCCCTCCTTGACTTTATCGTGGGCTACGACAGGCTCATCATCGTCGATTCGGTAAAGACGGAAGAAGGAGAGCCCGGAGAGTTATATAAGCTGGAGATGGGGGCGATGAAGCCCACATCCCACCTGACTTCTTTGCACGGCGTGGATATGGCCACTGCCTTCGAGCTCGGGCAGAAGCTGGGTTATAAGATGCCCCAGCAGGTGAGCATATACGCCGTGGAAATCAAGGATAATACCTCATTCGGTGAGGAGTGCACCGAGGAGGTGAGGGGGAAGATACCACTCATCACTGAGCAAATAATAGGGGAGGAAAAGCTGTGACGCAAACTGTGAAGGAAAAAACTACGAAGGAAACCAAGACGGGGTTTAAGCCCAAGATTATAGTTTTCTGCTGCAACTGGTGTTCCTATGCCGGCGCCGACCTGGCGGGCACCTCAAGACTCAAGATTAACCCCAATTTCAGGGTAATCCGAACCATGTGCTCGGGCAGGGTGGAGCCTTCCTTCATCTTCCACGCCTTTGCCAAGGGAGCCGACGGGGTGATGATAGCCGGCTGCCATCCCGGTGACTGCCATTACAGCACGGGTAACTATAAGGCGAGACGCCGCATGATGCTGCTCGAGAAAACGCTTCCCCAGCTTGGGATAGAGCCGGAGAGATTAAGACTGGAATGGATTTCCGCCTCCGAAGGAACCAAATTCCAGACCCAGGTCAACGAGTTCGTTGACGAGGTCACAGCGCTGGGTCCCCTCCACAATCAAAATTGATCAGTCCTCCCCCTAAAGGCAGACGATGCTGACCAAACTAGGGAGATTGGCGAGAATAAGCGTGCGTGGGGTGGTGCAGGGAGTCGGCTTCAGGCCCTTTATCTACCGCTTAGCCCAGCAGTACGACCTTAAAGGCTGGGTGCGCAATACCTCGGGGAATGTGGAGGTCGAGGTGGAGGGGGACGAGGCCAGGCTTAACCGTTTCCTGGAAGACCTTAAGACCGAAGCCCCGCCCATGTCGCGCATAGAAAATATCGAAGTCAGCTTTGCCGCCCTCAGGGGCTATAGCGATTTCAGGATTGGGGAGAGCCTGAGCCGCGAGGGGCACTACCAGCTGGTTTCGCCCGATATCGCCACCTGCCCCGACTGTAAAGAAGAGATTTTTTCCACCACCGACCGCCGCTTTCGTTACGCTTTTACCAACTGCACCAACTGCGGGCCGAGGTTTACCATCATCGAGGATATCCCCTACGACCGTCCCAAGACCACAATGCGTAAATTCAAGATGTGCCCGCTTTGCCAGCGGGAGTACGACGTCCCGCTGGACAGGCGTTTTCACGCCCAGCCCAACGCCTGCCCCGAGTGCGGGCCGAGCCTGGAATTAGTCGATAGCGAGGACAGGATGGTCGACTGCGAAGACGTTATCAAGACAGCTAGCCGACTGCTCGAAGAGGGTAAGATTCTGGCGGTTAAGGGACTGGGGGGATTTCAGCTTGCCTGTGACGCCACTGGCGATGGGGCCGTCAGCAACTTAAGAGAAAGAAAGAGACGCCCGTCAAAGCCACTGGCGGTGATGATGGGCAATATGCAAGAGATTGAAAGGCACTGCCTCGTTTCCCCCGAAGAGCGCGAGCTGCTCGAATCGCCTCAGGCCCCCATCGTGCTCCTTAGCTGGAAACAAGGCTCGAATATATCTAAGACGATAGCTCCCAATCTAAAATACCTGGGTGTGATGCTGCCCTATACGCCGTTGCACCATCTTCTAGTGCAAGAGGCCGGATTACCACTGGTGATGACCAGCGGCAACTTAAGCGAAGAACCGATTGCCAAGGATAATGATGAAGCCTTGAGAAGGTTAAAGGGCATCGCCGACTATTTCCTGCTCCATAACCGCGGTATCTACGCCCGCTACGACGACAGCGTCTACATGGTGGAAGAGGGCAAGGCGCGGGCGCTGAGGCGGGCGCGGGGCTACGCTCCCTATCCCATCTTTTTGCCCTTTAAGTCCAGGCAAATCCTTGCCTGCGGCGCTGAGGACAAGAACACCTTTTGCCTGACCAGGGATGAGCACGCCTTTTTGAGCCAGCACATCGGCGACATGGAGAACGAGGAAACTTTAGAGCACTTCGAGAATACCATCGGGCTTTATAAAAAGCTTTTCCGGGTCGAGCCCGAGATTATCGCCTACGACCTGCACCCCGAATACCTGGCCACCAAGTACGCTGTAGAGATGGGGTCGGGTGCGAATCTAAAAATGGTGCCGGTACAGCACCACCACGCCCACATCGTAAGCTGTATGGTGGAAAACAATGTCAGGGAGCCGGTTATCGGGGTCGCTTTCGACGGCACGGGCTACGGCAGTGATGGCACTATCTGGGGGGGCGAATTCCTGGTGGCCGACTGGAAGGGTTTTAAGCGGGTGGGGCACCTTGAGTATATGCCCCTGCCGGGTGGAGCGACGGCGATAAAGAAGCCCTACC
>SOKR01000004.1 GCA_004375675.1 Dehalococcoidia bacterium | reverse complement strand
ATCATCTTCTTCTCGGTGATGGGGTCGCCAATCTGCACCGAGCTCGCCGAGACCTCTTCCGATTCCCCGGTGAGCAGCGCCGAGGCAAAGGTAACGCCGTGGATGCCGTCCCGTCCCGTCTTGCCCCCCACCACCACCACCAGGTCACCGGGATGCTGACGCCCCATTTGAGCAGCACTCTTGGGCATAAGCCCCACCGTACCGCATAAGACTATCGGGTTTCCCAGATAGCGCTCGTCGAAGAGGATAGCTCCGTTGAGGGTGGGAATGCCCAGACGGTTGCCGTAGTCGGCCACCCCCGCCCGCACCCCCTTGAGGATACGGCGGGGATGCAGCACACCTGCAGGCAGTCGACTATGGGGAAAATCGGGCGGCGCGAAGCAAAAGACATCGGTGCTGGCGATGGGCTTCGACCCCAGCCCCGTGCCCAGCGGGTCGCGTATTACCCCACCCAGCCCGGTAGAAGCCCCACCGTAGGGCTCGATAGCGGAGGGGTGGTTATGCGTCTCGACCTTAAAACAGAGGGCGTAGCGCCCGTCGAAATCAATCACCCCCGAGTTATCCTTAAAGGTGGAAAGGCACCAGGGCTTATCCAGTTCCCGGGTTACCTTCATGATGGTGCTCGAAAGCAGGTTGTCGATGACCTCGTCCCCCAGCTTTATCCGGGAGTTGAAGGTCTTGTGCTTGCAATGTTCCGACCAGGTCTGCGCCAGCGTCTCCAGTTCGACATCGGTGGGATTCCGCCCCAATTTCGAGAAGTAGCCCTGAATCTGCCTCATCTCGTTCAGGTTCAGCTCCAGCTTTTCCCGCCCCAGCCGGGTCAAGCCCCCGTCGTCAAGGGTGAGCAACTCGACCTCTTCACGGGAGAATTTGTAGTCGGCGGGAGGCAACGACGCCTTTTCGCTGTCGGTGACCACGTGCTGAATGACGCTGTTGACCAGCAGCTTGCTGGCGATAAGCTCGATGTCGCTAGCGGAGAGCTCGCCCCAGAGATAGTATCTTTTGGCCGTCTTCACCGACTTGAGAGCACTAACCCCCAGGTCGCGGATGCCCTTGCTTACGCTCTCTTCCACCGGGTCCATCACGCCCGGATTATAGGCAACCTCAACGGCACGGGCGTCCTGCGGGGCAATAAGCGGAGTCTGACCGATGGAATAGGCTTCGACGATGGGGTCGGCCAGCAGTTGCCGGGAGATTAATTCCAGTTCCTTTTGAGACAATTTCCCTTCCAGCAAATAGACGTCGCTGACCCTAACTTGCTGGACGCCACCGATGCCGAGGTCGCGGATATCGGCTTTAAGTGCTTCCCCACGAGGGTCGGGAAGGTCAGGTTTTACTGAGACTTCAACCCGGAACAATAACCCCCCTTGTCGGCTTTTCTGGAATATATTTTACTATTGCCGCCCGATAATCACAAGTCTTTTTAGATACGGGGACAAAGAGCTTTCTTGATTTTTATCAAGAGCGTAGCGACGAAGCAACACCAAAAAATTTTAACTTTACCCCGAATCCCGCTATAATAGGCGATGATTACCTCTCACCTGTATAATAGCTAAAGGAGAGAAGGATGCCAAATAGCTATATCATCGAGGTAGAACACCTGGTCAAAAAATACGGCAAACTGACGGCGGTAAACGATATCAGCTTCACCGTCGACGAGGGAGAAAGCTTCGGCCTCCTCGGCCCCAACGGGGCGGGCAAGACGACGGTCATTAATATTCTCTGCACCCTTTCTAAACCCACCTCGGGCAAGGCGCTAATCAACGGCTTCGATGTCAACCGCCAGCGCAGCCAGGTGCGCCAGAGCATCGGGCTCGTCTTTCAGGACCCCAGCCTCGACGACAAGCTCACCGCCCTGGAAAACCTGGAGTTCCACTCCCGCGTCTATAACATCCCCCGCGCGGTGCGGAAAGAGAGGATGGAGCAGATGCTCAACATGGTCGAGCTCTGGGAAAGACGCCGCGACGTCGTCAAGACCTTCTCCGGGGGTATGAAACGCCGCCTGGAGCTTGCCCGCGGGCTTCTCCACTACCCCAAGGTGCTCTTCCTCGACGAGCCCACCCTGGGGCTCGACCCCCAGACCCGCCACCGCCTCTGGGACTTCATCCTCGAACTGCGCAAAAAAGAAGGCACCACCGTCTTTCTCACCACCCATTATATGGACGAAGCCGAATACGCCAGCCGCATCGCCGTCATGGACTACGGCAAGCTCATCGCCCTGGACACACCCCGGGCGCTCAAGGGAACGGTGGGCGGAGATATGATTTCCCTGGGCACTGCCGATAATAATAAGGCTCAAGCCGAGCTTAAGGAGCGCTACCAGATAGAAGCCAAGAGCGACGGCGAGCAGCTCACCTTTGAGATTGCCAACGGCGACAGGTTCATACCGACACTGACCAGGGAGCTTAAAACCGAAATCCTGAGCATTAGCCTGCGCCGTCCCACCCTGGAAGATGTCTTCCTTAAGCTGACCGGACACGGGCTCAGGGACGAGGCGGTCAAGAGCGAGCTGAAAGAGATAGTGCGGCAGTTAGGCCGCCACCAGCGAAGGCACTAAAGCCATCGGCAAGGAGAACTATGAATAACCTGTGGGGCATTTACACCATCTGGTACCGCGACCTGCTCAGGTTCTGGCGGGACAAGATGCGCATAATAACCGCCCTTGCCTTCCCCCTGCTCTTTCTCGTCGTCTTCGGCAGCGGCTTAAGCGGCGCTATGGGCATGCTCGCCCCGGGCGTCGACTTCTCCAAGTTCATGTTCCCCGGCATTATCGGCATGACGGTGCTCATGACCTCATTCATATCCGGGGTATCCGTGGTCTGGGACCGCGAGTTCGGCTTCCTCAAGGAGATACTGGTGGCACCTATCAGCCGGGTGTCGGTGGCAGCAGGCAAAACGCTGGGCGGCGCCACCATCGCCCTCATTCAGGGAGGGATTATACTCGCCTTTGCTCCCCTCTTCGGCGTCACCTTCCCCCCGATAATCCTGCTCCAGCTGTTGCCGGTTATGTTCCTGGTCGCCTGCGCCCTCTCCGCTATGGGCATCTTCCTCGCTTCAAGGATAAAATCTATCGAAGCCCATCAGGCGGTCATACAGCTGCTCATGTTCCCCATGATATTCCTATCGGGCGTCTTCTTCCCAGTCAATAACCTGCC
Source organism: Dehalococcoidia bacterium (assembly GCA_004375675.1). Classification (GTDB taxonomy): domain Bacteria; phylum Chloroflexota; class Dehalococcoidia; order Dehalococcoidales; family BS750m-G39; genus E44-bin88. The sequence goes on along the minus strand of SOKR01000004.1, from coordinate 405 downwards.
CGACTGGATGGGCGTCCTGGTCAAAATCAACCCCGTAACCTACGCCGTCGACTCCATACGCCAACTGCTGCTCGGCGCCGAGGCTGCCTCTCTCCTGGGCATCACCGTCTTCGGGCACAGAATGTCCATCGGCGAGGACCTGCTCATCGTAGCCGCCTTCGGCGTGGTTATGGTTGTCCTGGCCATGTGGTCCTTCGGTACGCAGGAATAAAGCCAAGCGCCGGCTCATAAAGCCAGCGCTTAAAACTTTCTAGTGGAGACGGGAAAGTCTTTAGATTCCAGAAAATTATTGAAACCTTTTTGCAATTCAGAACACTGCTTGATAAACTAAACAAAACTTTGTTTGGAGGGCTATTCCATGGAGATTAGATTAAACACGCACGGGCCGAATTCACTGGCCACGAA
>SOKR01000024.1 GCA_004375675.1 Dehalococcoidia bacterium | reverse complement strand
GGCATGGCGGCTCCGGCCGTGCCCCAGAGACGGAGCGAGCTCAGGTCGTGCTTTAGCCCCCCCGCCTCAATGGCCTCCACTATCAGCCCGTGAACGAAAGGCACCCCCATAAACATGGTGGTCTTCTCCTTTTCGATAAGCTCGAATAAACTCTCGATGGCTAGCCCGGGCAGGATTACCACCGTGCTGCCCTTGGTAATAGCCGTCATCATTATCACCACCAGCCCGAAAGCATGGTGCAGGGGCAGGGCGAACAGCACCACGACGTCTTTATCCGTCTGCCTAAAGCTGTCGCCCGATATGGCCGCTTCTTTGACCAGCGCCTGGTGGGACATAGCCACCCCCCGCGGATAGAAGGAAGGCCCCGAGGTATAGGCGATGTGGGCGATATCTTCGGGCGCAGGCTCGGTAGCAATCGCCGCCGCAGAACTCTGGGCGATAATCTCGTCGTAGGCGAGAAAATCCCCCTTATTTTTATAACTGAGGTCGATAACCCGTTCCACGGACTTGAACTTGTCTAAAACGGGAGTTAACTGCTCCAGGCAGGGGCTTTCCGTTACCAGGACTTTGGGCTGGGAGTCATCGCAGAGAGAAACCAGCTCGGTGAGCTTATACTTGGGGTCGAGCAGAACGGCTATACCTCCGATTTTAACCACCCCGAAATAGGTGGCGACGAACTCCGGGCTGTTCGCCAGCAGCATGGCGACGCGGTCGCCCTTGCCTATCCCCATCCCCACCAGGGCATTGGCTACTTTATTTGAGGCTTCGTCCAGCTCGGCATAAGACAGCTTGCGCTCGCCCATGACGATTACCGTCTTGCCAGCGTAGCGCTTTGCCGCCTGCTCCAACATCTGTTTCAGATTCATTTTTGGCTTTTCTCTAGTATCACTCTGGCATCTACGGCTAAAGCACCATCGCTGTAGGCGAAAATAGGGTTGAGGTCAAGTTCCTTGACCTCAGGATTTTTCTCGACGAAATCAGACACCTTGACCAGCAAATTCTCCAGGTAAGATATTTTCACCGCTTCCCCTCCCCGATAGCCTTCGAGCAGGGGATAGCCCTTTATCCCCCTGACCATCTCGGCGGCATCCCTCTTAGCCAGGGGGACAAGCCGGAAGGAGACGTCTTTAAGCACCTCTACCAGGACTCCTCCCAGCCCGAACATCAGAACGGGTCCGAACTGGTCATCCTTGGACATGCCGATAATCACCTCGACGCCGGGGCGCGCCATCTTTTGCACCGCTACCCCCAGAATCTTAGCCTTGGGATATTTTTGCCTAGCCGCCGCCGTAATGTCGTCATAGGCTTGCCCCACCGCCTGGGCGTTTTCCAGCCCCAGCTTAACCCCGCCGGCGTCGCTCTTATGCACAATGTCCGCCGAGGCTATCTTCAATACCACCGGGAAGCCCAGCTCCCCGCTCAGGGAAACGGCTTCTTCCTTGGAGGTGGCCAGCCGTGTCTCAACCACATTGATGCCCGCCTGGCTCAAAAGCTGCTTGGACTCAACCTCGGTCAGCACCGTCCGGCCTTCGTTTCTGGCTTTAGCTATAACCTGTCCGGTCACCAGGACTCCTCCTCTATAGGACTGGGGTAAACTATAGCAGATTTTGGCCTCTTTGCAAAGCTGACGGAACCAGTGACAAAAAACACTTTGCTCCTGCCCCACTCCCGTGCTAAAATAATATAGATATGAGATTATCAAAGATAAGCCACTTTGTAATCGCCCTCGTTATCATCCTGAGCCTTCTGGTAGGCGGCAGCTGCTCGCTATTCGACATGGACAGCTCGACACCCCCCGACTCCCCATCACCGGGCCCAAACAACTCCATCGACCCCGACGGGACACCACCCGCCTCAGAGGACGAAGTCTCGGCGCTGCCCTCTATCGCCGATGTGGTGGCTCTGGTCAAGCCCTCGGTGGTGGCCATCAACACCGAGTACGTCAGCTATGACATCTTCGACCAACCCTACGAACAGCAGGGGGCGGGCTCGGGGTGGATTATAGATGAAGACGGACTTATCGTAACCAACAACCACGTGGTAGAGGGTGCGCAGAGCGTCACCGTAACCCTGGCCGACGGCAGGACCTTCCCCGCCGTAAGCATAAGCACCGACTCGCTCAGCGACCTGGCCATAATTGAGGTTGACGCCCTTAACCTACCCGCGGCTCAGGTGGGCAGTTCCGATATGTTGAGGGTGGGCGACTGGGTAATCGCCATCGGCAACTCGCTGGGTCTGGGTATAAGCGCCACCAAGGGCATCGTCAGCGCCAAGAATATTTCCCTATCGGTGTCGGCGGGGCAAACGCTGGACGACCTGATTCAGACCGATGCCGCCATCAACCCCGGTAACAGCGGAGGACCGCTGGTGAATATGGCCGGGGAGGTAATCGGCATCACCAGCGTCAAGGTTGCCCAGGTGGGCGTAGAGGGCATGGGCTACGCCATAAGCAGCGACTCGGCTATGCCCATAATTGAGGAATTAATCCAGAACGGCTATGTCGTCCGTCCCTGGCTGGGGGTGGGGCTCTACACCGTTGACCAGTACGCGATAATGACATACGACCTGGCGGTAGATGAAGGTGCCCTCATTACCCAGGTAGTGGCGGGCAGCCCCGCCGCCGCAGCCGGCATCCAGGCCAACGACGTCATCACCCGCTTTGACGGTGAAGCCATAACCAGCGCTGAAGGGCTAGTCCAGGCGATACACTCTAAAGAAATCGGGCAAGAGGTGGAAATAGTCTTCTGGCGGGGCAACAGCCAGTACACCGTCCACGCCACACTGATAGAAAGCCCCCCGCCCTCCTAGCCCAGCCGCTTAACCCCCAAGGTTATTTCGTGACCGCTTAACCTGTGGCTCTCCGTGAAAGCATCTTTCTCGGGGACACCCTCGACAAGCTGTTGCGATAATGTCTCCTGCTTAATGTAGTCGGCAAAGTCGGCCATCACCTGCCGGATGTAATCATCCCCCTGGTAATAGGTGGTGATATGGTCGGCGATGTCGAAGCCCGCCGAACGCCGCATCGTCTGTAGCCTTCTCACTATTTCTCGCGCCACCCCCTCCGCCAAAAGCTCCGCGGGAATCCCCTCGGGGATAGCCACCGAGTGGCTGCCCTCCGAGATGACCACGTAACCCTCTTTCTCCAATTCCGCCACCTGCTCGACAAACTCCAGCCCCTTTACATTAAGCTCTTCCAGCATCTGCGGCATCAACCGCTCCAGAGCCTCCCGTTCGCGCTTAGCTCCCACCTTAACCATGACCTTAGCCAGAGGCTGTCTCACCTTAATGCCCGCCTGGCTGCGGGCCGCCCGACCCAGGCTCGATACCTTCATTGCCAGGTGGGTATCAGCCGCCAACTTCTTGTCAATCTTAGCCTCATCGGCAACCGGAAAATCGGCCAGATGCACGCTCTCTGGGGCATCAGGCGAAACCGAGCACACCAGGTTCTGGTACATCTCCTCGGCCAGGAAGGGGGTGAACGGCGCCAGCAGCTTGGCCAGCGTCACCAGGCATTCGTACAGCGTGGTATATGCCGCCAGCTTATCGGCGTCGCTCTCGCTCTTCCAGAAGCGCCGACGGCTGC
>SOKR01000069.1 GCA_004375675.1 Dehalococcoidia bacterium | reverse complement strand
CCTGCTGTTTACAATAGTAGGTCAAGCAAGATATAATCTCATTTACACGCCGTTAATCGGGCTGGGTCTATTCTATTATTGTTGAGGAGCGAATGAGCAGAGTTATATTTAGAGCCCTCGGTCTCGTCTTCTTCCTGGCTATAGTGGTGGGCGTTTTGCTGCCCCTCGCTAGCAGAGCCGCTAACCAGTCAATCCACATCCTCCATGTCGAAGGCACCATCGTCCCCGTGGTGGCTGATTACATCGAGCGGGGCATTGAAAAGGCGGAAGACGAGCACGCCCTGGCCTGCATCATAGAGCTGGACACGCCGGGGGGCTTGCTGGGCTCGACGGAAAGAATAGTGCAGACGATTATGAACGCCGACGTGCCCGTCATCGTCTACGTTACCCCGCGGGGCGCCTGGGCGGCTTCGGCGGGGACATTTATCACGCTGTCGGCGCATATCGCCGTAATGACGCCGGGCACGACTATCGGCGCCGCCCATCCGGTGGCGGCGGGTGGGGAGGAAATACCCGAAGAGCAGATGCAGAAGATAGTCGAGTTCTCGGCCAAGTGGATGGAGTCTATCGCCCAGGAACGCGGCCGCAACATAGAAGAAGCCCAGCTGGCGGTGACCGAGAGCAAGTCCTTTACCGATGTCAATGCCCTGGAGGCTAACATTATCGACTTCAGGGCCAATAGCCTGGACGAGCTTATCGCCCTGATTAACGGCTGGGAGCTTACGCTGGCTAACGGCCTGGAGGTTACCCTCGACACCTCGAGCTACGCCACCACTCGTAACGATATGAGCCTTATTGAAGGCTTCCTGCACGCCATCAGCGACCCCAACATCGCCTATATACTGCTCAGCCTAGGCAGCATCGGCATCATCGCCGAGATTTACAGCCCGGGGACGTTCTTCCCCGGTATCATCGGCGCTATCAGCCTTTTGCTCGCCTTTTACTCTCTGGGCGTTCTCGACGCCAACCTGGGGGGCTTACTGCTTATACTGCTTGCATTCGGGCTGTTTGTCGGGGAGGTGCTTACTTCTACCTTCGGCATATTTACGGCCGGGGGCATAACCGCCCTCGTCCTCGGCTCGCTGATTCTTTTCCCCGAGTCCGGCGCGCTGTTTCAGGTAAACCCTTGGCTGATTGCCGCCGTCGCCATAATCGTGGCGGTCGTTTTCGCTTTCGTAATTACTCGGATAGTCCGTGCCCATCGCCGCCAGGCGTACACGGGTCGGGAGGAGCTGGTGGGCAAGACCGCTGTGGCTAAGTCCGCCCTGGACCCCGAAGGAATAGTCCTCTTCAAGGGCGAACGCTGGACGGCGGTGGCGGAAAAGGGTAAGGTTAAATCGGGGGAGGAGGTGACTATAACCAAGGTTGACGGGTTAAAGCTCTATGTAACCAGGAAAAGAACCAGGGGCAAATAGACCGCCCCAAAATCTTATTTGTTGAGGAGTCGTAATTGCTAAAATGGACGCTTGGTTGATTGTTATATTCGCTATCTGTGTTGCTGGCATCTTAGCCTTTGTCGTCCAGCGGGTAGTCCGCGCTCATCAACAGCAGGTGTCGGCCGGCCGGGAAGAACTGGTGGGCATGACGGCTGAGGTGGAGACGGACCTGAACCCCAAGGGAATCGTTCTCATTGAGGGCGAACGCTGGACGGCAATATTATTGGAGAAGGGTAAGGTTAAACCGGGAGAGGAGGTGGTTGTCACCAAGGTCGATGGTTTAAAATTACGGGTAGTCAAGAAAGAATAGAGGAGGTAACTAAATGAGTCCAATTATTTACGGTGTCATTGCTTTAGCTGTGCTCATACTTATTCCCATGACCGTCAAGATTGTCAAGGAGTATGAGCGGGGGGTTGTTTTCCGCCTGGGGCGACTGGTCGGGGCTAAGGGACCGGGACTATTTTTCATCATTCCCTTCATTGACAACATGGTCAGGGTTGACCTCCGCGTGGTGACCATGGACGTCCCTTCACAAGAGTGCATCACCAAGGACAATGTTACGGTGAGGGTAAATGCCGTCGCCTACTTCCGGGTAGTTGACCCCGAGGCTTCTGTGGTCAAGGTCTTAGACCACATCCGAGCCACCTCGCAGATATCTCAGACCACGGTGCGAAATGTAATAGGGCAGTCGGAGCTGGACGAACTATTGACGCAGAGGGAAAAGCTCAATCAGGCGCTGACCAAGATAATCGATGAGCACACCGACCCCTGGGGGGTCAAGGTCAGCACGGTGGAGATTAAAGAGGTCGAGCTGGCGGAAGAGATGAAGCGGATGATGGCGGCTCAGGCCGAGGCGGAGAGAGAAAGGCGAGCCAAGATTATCCACGCCGACGGCGAGTTCCAGGCGGCCGAAAGGCTGGCCGAAGCCGGGGCCATTATGGCCAAGGAGCCGGTGACGCTGCAGCTTCGTTACCTGCAAACGCTGACCGAGGTAGCCACCGAGCGTAACAGCACCCTTATCTTCCCCTTGCCTATTGACCTTATCTCCATGTTCATGAAGAAGAAATAGCCATCGGCAAACCTTGATGACGGTTGAAATCCCGAGCCCCCCAAAGGGGGCTCGGGGGAGAGTTGGTTTATTGGCGCAGGCTGACGTCGCCAGCCACGATTTTAATCAGGTTGCCGTCGGGCTGACGGAGGAGCAGGCTGCCGTCGTTGGCTACCGATTCGGCTACGCCTTTGTAGCTGGTCTTGCCCGAGATTAGCTCAACCTCTTTGCCCAGTGTCACCAGCCTGTCTCGCCACTCCCGAAAAACACTATCCCCTTCGGGCAGCGCCAGGTATAATTTTTCCGCTTCCACCAGCAGGCAGCGTATCATCTCCCGCCGCGATATTTCTCTCCCCAGCTCCTGAGCCAGACTGGTAGCCGTGGCGGCAATCTCGGGAAAATCGGCGGGTAAAAGGTTGACGTTTATGCCGATGCCGATAACGGCGTAGTCCACGGCGCTGCCCCTGACATCGCTTTCAATCAATATCCCGCATGCCTTCTTGCCCTTGATAAGGACGTCGTTGGGCCACTTAATCTGCGTCTCCAGTCCGCTGACCTTCTCGATGCAGTGGGCGACGGCCAGCGAAGCCACCATAATAAGGGAGGGCAGCTGGGCTGGGGTGGGGTGTAGAATGATAGACAGGGCGATGCTCCCCTTGGGCGATAGCCAGGCGCGCTTTAGCCGCCCCCTCCCCGCCGTTTGCTCCTCGGCCAGGATAACCGTCCCTTCCCGGGCTCCCTTTTTGGCCTCGCTTTTGGCGATGTCATTGGTCGAGCTCAGGCTGGGGTAGGCGATAACCTTTTTCCCGATAAAATCTGTTTTCAGGTTACGGCTGATATCGGCGGGCGATAGATTCTCTTCTACCATATTCTTGACACGGAATTAAGCGGCGGGGCATAATATAGTCTGTTCGGGCGGGTGTAACTCAGCGGTAGAGTGCTTGCTTCCCAAACCCAAGCCAGATTGCCCCTTTTCCACGCCTAAAAATCAAGATAAAACTCAACCTGAGTCTTTTTTTGTCTACGGGTGTTGACATTCTGTCCATTATGGTTTACAGTGCCGAAGGAGGAATAAAATGGTAACAGCAACCGAAACCC
>SOKR01000055.1 GCA_004375675.1 Dehalococcoidia bacterium | reverse complement strand
CTGTTCTACGACTATATAGCTATTCATACGGAGTCGAGACTATGCGACTATACTTATAAATGAAGATACTGCGAATAATATTACCCGGAGTCATCGTCATCGCCTTTCTCACCGTCATGGTGAGGGTGGCGGGGGATAACGCTATGGCCACCATTGCCGCCGTCCCCATCCCGGTGATGCCAGCCGCGAAAACCGCCCCCGCCAGCGTGGATTTGGCCGAAGCGGAGCTTGAGGGCAACGCTATCATTGCTCCTTCCGAGTCTTTTATGCCTAACGACCCCTACGTGGATAGGCAGTGGGCTTTGAGCCATATTCAGATTGGGGAGCTGTGGCGGACCACCACCAGCGGCTCGGGGGTATTGGTAGCCGTCCTGGATACCGGTATCGATAAGAGCCACGAGGACCTTAACGGTAAGGTGGTGGCGGAGGCTAACTTCACCGACAGTCCTATTACCGGTGACGTTCACGGGCACGGCACCCACATCGCGGGCATTATCGCCGCTTACGGCGACAATGGCCTGGGCGTTGTCGGCGTTGCTCCGCAGAGCCAACTGCTGAACGTTAAAGTGGCTGATGATGACGGGCGGTGCGAGGCGTCGGTGATAGCTCAGGGTATTATCTGGGCGGTGGATAACGGGGCGGTGGTTATTAATGCAAGTATTGAGATTCGGGGGCCTTCGGCGGAGCTGGAAGCGGCGGTCAATTATGCCTGGAATAATGGCGCGATAGTTATCGCCGCCGCCGGCAACGAGGGCAGCCAGACGCCGGTTTACCCCGCTTATTACGAGCACGCTATCGCCGTGGCGGCTACCGAACAGGATGACACCCTGGCGCTGCTTTCCAACTACGGTGAGTGGGTGGATGTGGCGGCTCCCGGCTTTGATATCTACTCGACCCTGCCCGATAACGAATACGGTTATAAGACGGGTACTTCTTTCGCCGCCGCCTACGTCAGCGGTCTGGCGGCAATCCTCTTCGATACGCTGGCCGATGCTAACGGCAACGGCTACCTGAACGATGAGGTCAGGGCGGCGCTGGAGAACGGCTGCCAGCAGGTCAACGGTTTTGAAGTGGGCTACGGGCTTATAGACGCCGCCATCGTGGCCGGGAACTTCTATCTCCCCTGAGGACTGAAAAAGTAGGCCAGGGGTTTTACCGATAAATTAATAGGGCATCGACGCCTTTACCGGTTTTTTTCGCGTTGGCGCCCTTTTTTTATAACTAAGATTTATGCCTGAAGGGTAGGTAAAGTTAACTTAGGTTATCTTGACATCCCCCATTTATACTATTTATTATGTTAGCATTGTTTGGGGGGGGGTGGGGATGCCGTGCGCGAGTGATTTAAAAGCTCTGAGGTGAGTGAATGCCAGCAGCCTTGTTCGTGACGTTGAATGTTGTTGACGCTTTTTTGACTAAAACGGCGTTATCGGTGGGGGCGGTGGAACTTAATCCCATAATGGCAAATATCGGCAGCAGTATGCTGGCTAAGGGCGGCATCGCTTTAGCCCTGGCTTTTCTCCTTTATTACTTCCGGCAGCGGAGGGCGTTGTGGCTGCTGAACGTTATCCTCTTCGGTATCGTTTTGTGGAACCTGGCTATCTGCTTTATTATGACCTGTATCCCGTCCGATTACACCCTGTTCGGTTTTCAGCTCTTTGGTTAAATCCCAACTTCACTCCAGACTTTCAATCATCTCCTGTAAGTCCTGCCGGCTGGTCATGTCGGCGACCGTGTTCAGGAATTCCTTGAGCGGGTCGATTTGTGCTCGCAAGGCTCTTAACTCCACCCCGATGGGGCTGACCGAGGTCGGCTCGTCGGCATAAGCCCCGTGGAAGGCGAAGTAAGCCTGGTTAAGCTTCCTTATATAATAGCCCATCTCGAGCAGGTATTGACGCTTCTCTTCCATAAACTCCTCGGCAAGCTCGATTTCACCATCAGCCAGGTAGGCGTCGACGGCTATCCTTATCTCCCGCATCTCGTGGTTGAAGTCGAAGCCGGAGTCTGGGGGAGGCGGGGGGCTACCGGCGTAGTCGGGATAGTATTTGGCGAGGACGAGGACGCCGATTTCATCGCTGACTATGCCCGCCAGCGTTTCGTTTATGGTGGCGATTTCGTAGTCCCGGGAAATGCCGAGCAGGTCCAGCACATAGCGGAAGCCGAGGGGCTTGAGCGCCAGGTACTGGTGGAGCCATTCCTCGGCGGCGATGCTGATGGTAGAGCGCAGGCTGGCGTCGTCCATGACCAGGGTGGGGTAAAGCGCCCCCGCCCCGCCCAGCGCCACCACCAGCGAGGAGACGCCCAGCTCATCGGCGTCGGTTTCGATGCTCTCGATTTCCTCAAGGGTGAGGTCGCCGCGCAGGGCAATCTCTCGCAGGCTCTCTATCCTGTCGCGGGGGGAAATGACCAGCAGGTAGGGTAGCTCGCCCATTATAAAGTTCACCGGCGGGAAGGTAATCCGTAAGCCGATGCATTCGTCCCAGGGGTTAAAGATGCCCTGCTCGTTTAAGACTTCTCGTATCTGGTCGGCGATTATCTGCTCCACGCTGCCGACCAGAGCGGCGCGCTGCTCTTCCAGCTCGCTCAGTTCGGCTTCGAGCGCGGCGATATCGGCCGTCTCGTTGGCGGCAATCTGCCACTCCAGGGCTTTCATCTGCCCGACCAGGGAGAAGTATTCCAGCACCGTATCCGTGGGGCTATCGATTTCCACGCCGCCGAGCCATTGCCTGGTCTCGTAAGCAAAAGCCCACAGCTCCCACTTGACGAAATTGAAGCGATAGGGCTTGACGATGTCGCCGAGGTTATCGTCAAAGTCGGGGACGGCGGCGCAGCCCCCGCCGAGCAGACAGACCAGGAGCAGGATGATAACAATCGGTTTCAGTTTCAAAGCCATCTCCCAATCGCTCTCTAGATTCTGCGGCTGTGCTGCTTAAATGTTCAATGCTATAATAACCCTAATCATACCCCGATGTTAAGTTTTTTGGGAGATAGATGAAAGATTATTACCGGATTCTGGGCGTGCTAAAGAACGCCGGCCAGGCGGAGATAAAGCAGGCTTTTCGCAAGCTCGCCTTCCAGCATCACCCCGATACCAACCCCGGCAGGGAAGGAGAAGCCGCCGAGCGCTTTAAGGAGATAAACGAGGCTTACGGCGTGCTCGGCGACGAGAGCCGGAGGCGGCAGTACGACCTCGCCCGCAAGGGGCAATTCGCCGGTGCCGGCTATTCCCAGCAGGATATCTTCCGCCAGACCTTCTCCAACCGTGCTATGTACGAAGAGCTGAGCCGAATGTTCGCCCAGGCCGGACTTAGGTTCGACGCCGACTTCCTTAATAATACGTTCTTCGGGGGGAGGGGTTTCGCCTATCAAGCCTACCCCTACAATACCACCGTCTCTACCTATAAGCCGAACTGGCTGCAGAGGCAGGTCAACAAGGTGGCGGCTAAGATGAGCCGCTTTGCCCTGAAGCGGCTCTTAGGCGTTGACCTTGAGCCACCGGTGGTGCTCGACAAGCATGTCGAGCTTGAGATTCCCCGGGGGGAGGTGGAGAGGGGGAGCGAAAGACAGGTGACCTATAAGAGGAACGGGCGCAAGAAGAAGCTGATGGTTAAGATTCCGGCGGGCATTAAGTCG
>SOKR01000114.1 GCA_004375675.1 Dehalococcoidia bacterium | reverse complement strand
GCATCTCCTTGCCAAGGAGAGGGTCGCGAGTTCGAATCTCGTCTTCCGCTCCAAAAGAAGGGCCCCCGCGAAAATTGTATTTTCGTGGGTTAAAAAATAAAGGGTCCCCGCGAAAAATCGAGGATTTTTGTGGGCTTAAAAAGTAAATTTACCGGGGCGACGTAGCCAAGTGGATAAGGCGGGGGTCTGCAAAACCCCTATTCACCGGTTCGAATCCGGTCGTCGCCTCCATTATTTTGGCCGGGGTGGCGGAATTGGCAGACGCAGCGGACTTAAAATCCGCCGGACACTTAGTCCTTGTGGGTTCGAGTCCCACCCCCGGCACCAATAAGAGAGTTAATATGCCCTGGTTATTAATAGCTATCGGTTATCTTCTGGGCTCCGTCCCCACCGCCTACCTTGCCGGGCGCGTCCTTAAGGGCGTCGACATTCGGCAGATTGGGGACGGCAACATGGGGGCGGCTAACGCCTATCGCCAGCTGGGAGCTAAGGTGGGGGTGATGGTGGGCGTCGTCGACGCCGCCAAGGGAGCGCTGGCAGTGCTTATCGCCCAGGCAGTCAATGCCCCTCAGCCGGTTATCCTGCTGGCGGGAGCCGCCGCCGTCTTCGGCCACAACTGGCCCATATTCTTAGGCTTCCGGGGAGGGCGGGGGGAATCAACCACCATCGGGGTGCTGCTGGCGGTGCTCACTATTCCCATGCTGATATTAGCCGCGCCAGCCATACTGGCTCACTTTATCTTCCGGGATACCACCAAGGCCGCTGTCTTTATCTTCGTGCCGCTGCCCTTGGTCTGCTGGCTAACGGGGCTTTCCGGGGTGCTCATAGTCTACAGTATCGCCCTGCCCTGCCTGGTGGGCTTTACCCATTTCCTGAGGACGAGGTGGCTGCCGGCGACCCAAAGACACCGAAGCGATTAACGCTTTCTCTTTAGCGCCGACTTCACGCCCCGCTCAATATCCTTATCCGTCAGCCCGTATCTCTCCAGAAGCTCGGAAGGCTTGCCCGACTTGGCGTAGGTGTCCTTGATGGCGATAAACTCCATGGGCACCGGTCGGTTTTTAGCCACCACCTGGGCCACCAGGCTGCCCAGGCCGCCGTGCTCAAGGTGCTCCTCGGCGGTAACGATAGCCCCGGTCTCGGCGGCAGCCTGAATTATAGCCGCCTCATCGATGGGTTTGAGAGTGGACATATTGAGGACACGGCAGTAGATGCCTTCCCGCTCCAGGTTGCGAGCCGCCTCTAAGGCTGCTTTGACCATCAACCCGATGGCGATTATGGTGGCATCCCCACCCTGCCTCATCATCGCCGCCTTGCCCAGTTTGAATTGGTAGTCCTCGCTGTAGACCAGCGGCAGCTTGGGACGGCAGAGCCTGATGTAAAAAGGTCCTAAGGTAGCCGCCGCCGCCTTCACCGCCTCGGTGGTCTCGATAGCGTCGGCGGGCACGATAACGCTAAAACCGGGCAGGGAGCAGATGAGCGAAAGGTCTTCGATAGACTGGTGCGAGGTGCCGTCCTCGCCGACGCTGAGGCCGCCGTGGGTGGTCACCAGCTTAACGCTAAGCCCGGGTTGAGCTATAGACATGCGCACCTGGTCGAAACAGCGCCCGGGGACAAAAACGGCAAAGGTGCTGGCAAAGGGTATCTTACCCGCCGCCGCCATGCCCGCGGCAATGCCGATCATGTTCTGCTCGGCGATACCGCACTCGAAAAAACGCTCGGGGAACTCGCGGGCAAAAAACCTGGTCATGGTTGACCGGGACAGGTCAGCATCAAGCGCCACAATGTCCTGGTTTTCCATGCCCAGTTCGAGCAGGGTTTTGCCGTAGGCTTCTCGGATCGAAACTTCCTCCACCACTTACTCCAGCTCCTTTAGGGCTAACTCCATCTCAATAGCATTGGGCGCTTTACCGTGAAAATCGGGGTTATTCTCCATAAAGCTGACGCCCTTGCCCTTCACGGTGTGGGCGATGATGACCGCGGGCTGCCCCTTGACCTTCTGCGCCTCCTTAAAGGCATCGATAAGCTGGGAAATACTGTGGCCGTCGACCTCGATGACCTTCCAGCCGAAGGCCTGCCACTTGCCGACGAAGGGGTCGAGGTTCATGACATCGCAGTTCCAGCCGTCAATCTGCTGGCCGTTGTTGTCCACCACCGCCGTCAGGTTGTCCACATTGTAGTGGGCCGTGGCCATGGCCGCCTCCCAAACCTGCCCCTCGTTGCACTCCCCATCCCCCAGCAGCGCGTAGACCCGGTAGCCCCGCCCGTCGACACGGCCGGCTAAAGCCGCGCCCAGGGCGAAGGATAATCCCTGCCCCAGAGAGCCCGACGACATCTCCACGCCGGGCGTAATGGTGCGGTCGGTGTGCCCCTGCAAGCGGCTGTCCATCTGCCTTAAGGTGAGCAGCTCTTTTACCGGAAAATAGCCGCACTCGGCCAGGGTGGCGTAGAGAAGCGGGGCGGCGTGCCCCTTGCTCAGGATAAAGCGGTCCCGGTCCTCCCACTGCGGGTCGAGGGGTTTATGCCGCAGTATCTTAAAATAAAGGGCGGTCACAATCTCCACCGCGGATAGCGAGCCGCCGGGATGGCCACTGCCCGCCTTACCCACCATGGTCACGATGTGGCGGCGCAGCTTTTTAGCCATCGCTTCCATCTCGGCCACCGAGGCTGATAAAGAAAAAACCTCGGCTTCCGCACTGGTAGCCGAGGTTGATTTCGAACCGCCCATCTCAGCTAAAGACTCCTTCGCCATCTGTGCTTTGATTATACAATAGTTCCAGGCTCAAGTCTAGCTGGCTCAAATTGACTTTACCTTGCCGAAAGTGTTAATGTTAATGGTTGTTAAAACTCTCGCCAGCTTGGTGGTTTGACGCAGCTGGTACCAGACGGGGTAGAGGAAACAGATGGAAAAACTGAAACTGAAAGCTAGCAAAAGAGAGATATTGGGCAAGAAGACCCGATTTTTGCGCCGCCAGGGCGTCACCCCCACCCACCTTTTCGGGGACGGGCTCGATTCGCTGGCGCTGCAGTGCGATACCCCCACCCTGCAAAAGACGATAGCCCGGGCGGGCATGACCCGCATTATCGCCCTTGATGTCGAAGGTGACAAAAACCCACACAGCGTCTTCATCCGCGAAATCCAGAAAGAGCCCCGCAGCGACGCTCTGCTCCACGTTGACTTCTACCAGGTGAAGATGACGGAAAAGATAAAGTTTGACGTGCCCATCGTTTTGACCGGCGAAGCCCCGGCCATGAAAGAAAAGGGGCGCACCGTATCCCACAGCCTGACCAGCTTAAGCGTGGAGTGCCTCCCCGACGACCTCCCGCCCCAGCTTGAGGTCGACCTCAGTCCCCTCGAGGAGGTAGAGCAGGCAATATTCGTCAGGGATATCGCTCTCGGCCCCGAGGTCACCGTTCTCGACGAACCCGACAAGATGGTGGTCAAGGTCAGCGAGGTCAAGATCGAGGTCGAGGAGGTCGTTGAAGAAGAGGTAGAGGCCGAGGAGCTAGAGGAAGGCGCCGAAGAAGCCGAAGCCGAAGAGGGCAAGGAGCCCGGGGAAAAGGCGGAAGAAACGCCGGAGGAGAAATCTTACCCCGCTTGAAGCCCTGTTGGGCGTTTGCTATAATCGGGCTGTGATTATCGACTTTCATAGCCATGTCTTTCCCTCCGATATAAAGAAAAAGCGCAGTCAGTACATCGACCGCGACCCCTGCTTCGCTATTCTCTACTCCAACCCCGAGGCTAAAATAGCCACCGCCGACGAGCTCATCGCCGCTATGGATAAAAGCGGGATTGATGTCTCGGTCATTCTCAATATCGGCTGGACGACCCACGAGCTCTGCGTCGAAACCAACGACTATATCATAGATGCGGTCGCCCGCTACCCCCAGAGGCTGATCGGCTTCGGCGCCGTCCAGCCCCAGTCGACCAAAGCCGCCGTCGCCGAAATCGAGCGCTGTGCCCAGGCCGGGCTGAAGGGGATCGGCGAGATAAGGCCCGACATGCAGCTATTCGACCTCTCCGACGAGATGGTGATAGACCCCTTCGTCGAGGCGCTCAACCACCACAAGCTTATCCTGCTCACCCACGCCTCGGAACCGGTGGGGCATAAATACCAGGGCAAGGGAGGCATCACCCCCGACATACTCTACCCCTTTATCACCACCTACCCCCAGCTGACCATCGTCTGTGCCCACTGGGGCGGGGGGCTGCCCTTCTATAACCTGATGCCCGAGGTCAAAAAGGCGATGAAAAACGTTTATTTCGACACCGCCGCCTCCCCCTTCCTCTATACCCCCGATATATATAACCATGTCGTCAAGCTGGCCGGACCCGACAAAATCCTCTTCGGCAGCGACTACCCTCTGATGCCGCAGCGCCGCCTGCTCGAAGAGATTAAGGCGCTGGACTTAAACCAGAAGACCAAAGACCTGATGCTATCCGGCAACGCCCGCAGGCTGCTCGGCATCAAAAACGAGTCCTAGACTATGGAACAGGTGCGCTGTTTTATTGCCATCGAGCTCCCCGAAGGGGTAAAAAGGGGAATCAAAGAGCTTCAGGCGCAACTCAAAGCGGGCAGCCCGGCACCGGTAAAGTGGGTCGACACCGCCAACATCCACCTGACATTGAAGTTCCTGGGCAACGTGGCCGCGGACAGGATGGAGGAAATAACCGCCGCTATGACTCAAGCGGTGCAGGGGACTTCTCCTTTCCAGATCGAGGTCAGGGAGTTAGGCGTTTTCCCCAACCCGAGGCGGGTGCAGATAGTATGGGTGGGGGTGAGCGGGGAGGTGGAAAAGCTGGCTCGCCTCCAGCAGCGTATTGAGTCCGGACTCAGAATACTGGGCTTTCCCCCCGAGGGCAGGCGCTTCGCCCCCCATCTGACCCTGGCTCGCCTGCGCGACCGGGCAACGCCCGACGAACGCCAAAAGCTGGGGCAGCTCATCGCCGAAACCAGCTTTGATGCCACCCAAAGTTTTATGGTAGATAGCGTCAACCTGATGAAGAGCCAGCTCACCCCGGAGGGCCCCATCTACACTCGGCTAAGTTCAGTGGAACTAAAATAAGCCCTTGCCAACGACAGAAGCATAGTGTATACTTCATAAGATTCCATATTTGGTTGGGAGGAGGACTTCATGGAACAATCTAATTTCCCCAAATGCCAGAAGTGTAATTCTGGAGATCTGGTGCCCCTGTCCGACTTTGGCAGTCAGGGGGCGGACATTCATTACAAAGCGTGGGTTTGCACCAATCCCGATTGCGGTTTCAACCTTAAAATCAGGAACGGTGACGTTTATATCAACGAACCCATCGTCAGCGGGGCATCACACACACCCCGCCCCCGTTAAGACCTAAACGGTTCATCCTGAAGCTCTAAACTTTTGGTGTGGAAGGTGCTCCCTCAGTTAACCAAACTCAAGGGGATAGCACTCGACCTGTTGTTTCCACGCTGGTGCGTTGGCTGTGGAAGGGAGGGGGATTTTATCTGTTCTGCCTGCCTCAAGTCGCTGCCTCGCATTACGCCCCCCCTCTGCCCCCGCTGCGGGCGGCCCCAGCTCAACGCCGTAACCTGTCCCGTCTGCGTCGGCTGGCAGGCGTCGATAGACGGCATCCGCGCCCCCTTTAGATTCGACGGCGCCGTCCGCCGGGCTGTCCACGAGCTGAAGTATAACAACCTCAGGGCAATAGCGGCGCTCCTCGGCCGATGGCTGGGCGACTATCTGGCGGCTAACCCCCTCCCCACCGAGGTGCTAGTGCCGGTGCCGCTGCACCACAAGCGCCTGCGGGAAAGGGGCTACAACCAGTCCCGCCTGCTGGCTCTGGAGCTGGCCAAGCTTACCGGGCTGCCCTTAGTCGATGACTGCCTGGTCCGGGAGTGTCATACTCCACCCCAGGCACGGACCCCCAATGTGGACGAGCGACGCAGCAACGTCGCCGACGCCTTCGCCTGCCGCGACCAAAGCCTGGAAGATAGGGCAGTCCTGCTCATCGACGACGTCGCCACCTCGGGAGCTACCCTCGACGCCTGCGCCCGGGTGCTAAAAGAAGCGGGGGCAAGCTCGGTATGGGGTTTGGTAATAGCTAAAGAGATAAAGGAACCAGCGCCAGGAGGGTGAAACGATGGAGCTACGGATAACGGCTAAAAACATAGAACTAACCCCCACCGTGCGCCAGCTCATTGAAAGCAAGCTGGGCAAGCTCGACCGCCACCTGCCCGATATCAGGGAATACAAGGTGGAAATCGCCCAAGAAAAGACCCGGGCGACCAAGCAGCACTTCGTCGTCCAGCTAACCATAGATAGCCACGGCACCCTGCTGCGGGGGGCGGAGCGGGGGGAAGACCTGCCCGCGGCGATTAACAAGGTGGCGTCGGTCATGAATCGGCAGATCGAGCGCTTCAAGGGCAAGCTCTACGAGAAGGGTCGGGGCAACTCGCTGGCCCGGGGTGAATTTGAGGAAGAGGCCCCGCCCGTGGGCAAAGTGGTCAAGGTCAAGCGCTTTGCCGTCAAGCCGATGTCGGCCGCCGAAGCCATCGACCAGATGGAGCTTCTGGGGCACGACTTCTTCCTCTTCTTCAACGCCGACAGCGACGAGCTCAACCTGCTCTACCGCCGCCACGACGGCGACTACGGGCTTATCGAGCCCGAGATGGGCTAAAAACTTACTTGACAAGCTTCGGCGCTTTAATTATGATACATAGACTTTAGATTATGGCAACGCCAAAGACCGGGAAAAAGACAACCCAGCGCAAGAACCTCTACCTCTTTCTGACCATAGCCTTCTTTTTGGCCATCATCGCCATATTCGTCTTCGACGGCTATATGGGCGTCTACGGCACCGTCACCGTAACCACCCAGGAACGGGAAGAAGTAATTGAGCCCGACCACTGGCTACGCGATGACTATGGTTATTTCACCTGGACTGAAGAAGGGCAGGATATATACTTCCATTATGAGCTCGACAACCGCCGCTTTAGCACCTACTCGGCTGACGTCGAGGTGGCAGTCTGGTTCGGCGAGGCAAAGCACAGTGACTTAATATCGCAGGCGGTAGCCATCGGCGGCTTTGATAAAGAAGAACTGACCTGGACGATAGATACCGACGCGCTACGCCCCGCCGACATCCCCGAAGCTAATGACTACGAGTTCTCGGTAATCATCACGCGGGACGGGGTCGAGCGCCGTATAATAGTGCATGTATCGTCACTGTTGCCCAGGTACTGATAACACTGGAGACGTTTAGTATGAAACTAGAATACGTATTGTTCGGTTTCGGAATCCTCTTCTGCCTGGCCGGCGTCGGCTACCTGGCCGCCCAGTACGTGAGTTACCTCTCCGAGCTGTGGCAGCTCATCTCATTGCTGCTGACGGTGGGGATGTTCACCTGCCTGGGCAAGTATTTTGAGAGGGTAGGATGGTAAGCGCCATACTGGTAACACTGGCTATTTGGGCCTCACTGGGCCTTATCGCCTGGCTTATCTACCGGGCGATAAAGCATCGCACCTTCAGCGCCCATACCATCTCCTACGCGCTGGCTATCCTGGCCGGCATCTTCACCTACGCCTTCTTCCTGAGCATGGACCTGTCGCAGCTGGTCAAGATACTGGTCTCCATCCTGCTCGGAGCCGCCCTGATATTCCTGGCCGCATATCTTCAGCTTCGCCGCCGACAGCGTAAGTCGTAGATTCTCTATCTGGAGTAAAGACCACGACCCACCGGCTATACTACACCATTTTCAATACCGACATGGGTTGGGTGGGGATATTGGGCTCTGATTCGGGACTGTCAGCCGCCACCCCACCCCAATCCTCCGCCCCAGAAGCCGAGCGGCGGCTGGGCGATAGCTTAAAAAACGCTACCCGTTCGGAAAAACCCTTTGGTGAGATAGTAGAGCGCCTCAAATCTTACTTCGCTGGTCAAAGAGTAGACTTCCCCGACGAGCTCGACCTCTCCTCAGCGACTAATTTTCAGCGCCAGGTATGGCGGCTGACCAGACTCATTCCTTACGGGGAAACCAGGAGCTACGGCTGGATAGCCAAAAGATTGGGCAAAAGGGGAGCGCGGGCGGTGGGGCAGGCCCTGGCCCGGAACCGCCTGCCCGTTATCATTCCCTGCCACCGGGTGGTGGCGGGTGATGGCAAACTCGGCGGCTACAGCGGTGGGGTGGGGGTGAAAAAGTCTCTGCTCCGCCTGGAAGCCGGCCATCGCTAGGGTTATTCTATGTTAACGGTAAATGCCTTGGTTTCGTCCTGGGGGGGGGGGTCTTCCCAGGGCCGCGCATAGACCAGAGTTATCTCGGTTTCCCCCGGCTCCAGTGTCAGGAAGCGGAAATACTCGACACCGCCGGCACCGACGACACCTTCCTCTGTTTCATCCGCCTCATAGGTGGGCTCGCCGCCGACAAGCTCCAGCATAGTCTCATCGTAGCTTGCCTGCCAGCTGTAACCGGTAGTGGGGTTAGAACCGAGGGCAATAATAAATTCCTGGCCCACGCCGATGTCTATCGGCTGCCCCTCATCGTCGTAGGTCTTAACCACCGTACACCCCGCCGCCAGCCCCAGGGTCACCACCACCACCAACAACAAAATCAAAACTCTTTTCATAGCGCCCTCCTTAATTAAGCTCTTTATCTTGCCACTCTATTATAACGATGGCAGCGACAAAAGGTTAGTTTTCATTATAGCCGTTTTTCAGTCAGGGACGCCAGTGAAGCTCGGGGGGTAATACTTTGGCGCGGTAGAGCCTCCGTTTCGCCTCGGATACCCCCTTCAGCTTCAGGTCTAAGAAGTCCCCTTCGTATTTCTCGATTAGTCCCTCCACGGCGAAGCTGTAGTATTTATTCTCGCCGATAACGATATGGTCCAAGACCCTTATCTGCATAATGCCCCCGGCAAAGACCAGGTCCCTGGTTATCTGCTCATCGCTCTGGCTGGGCTCAGGGTTGCCCGAGGGGTGGTTGTGGACGAGAATCAGCGAAATAGCGTTACGCCGGATGGCGCTCTCCATCACCTCGCGGGCAGAGACCGCCCCCCTATCCACCGTCCCTTTAGCGATGTCGGCGATGTCGATAATCTGGTTCTGGCTATCTAAGTAAATAACCTTGAAGACCTCCTTTTTAAGGTCGCGCATGGAGTGGTAGAGGTAATCGAAAATCTCCCGCGCCGACTTATAGGCGGGCTTAGCCACAGTCTTTTGCTTGAGGAACTCCTGGGCTACTTCGGATACCAGCTTGATGCCCAGGGCGTTGTGAGGCCCGATGCCATCTATCTGCTGCAATTCTTCGGATGAAGCCGAGAGCACCCCCCTTAAGCTCTTGAATCTTCTGATGGCTTCTTTCGCCTGCGGCTTACAGTCCCGGCGCGGCGAGCCCAGGGTAAGCAGCAGCTCGACGATTTCATAGTCGTGAAAGCCGGCCAGCCCCGACCCGATGAACTTTTCCCGCAATCTCTTGCGGTGTCCCGCCGACGCCTCTTTCCCGCTCATTAGAGCCCGCTCCTCGGCTTTAGCCACTGGTCACCACCCTCAGCCCCTCCTCCCCCACCAGCGCCACCAGGCGCTGGTGCAGTTCGGGGCAGTATCCGGTGTATATATTGGAGAGCTTAAGGTTGACTACCCTATCCCCGTTGACGACGCACATGTTGACCTCATCCTCCCCGGGGAAGATTCTCAGGGTATCGACCAGTTTATTCAGGCAGGCGACATCGTTATCGATATTGTCGGTCTGTTTGATGCTTATGGTCAGGCGGCTCTTGGGCGGCGGGGGTTCGGGCTTCTCCTCTACCGCAGGCGGGGCCTCTTCAGGGGCGGCTTCGGGCTGGTAGCGGCGCACGTTATCACAGCTCAGCTGCACCCGGTCGTTGCGGATCCTCACCCTGCCCTCCACCAGCACTATAGTGCCTTCCTGCCAGAGCTCGCGGGTGCCGGCATAGACATCGGGCCAGGCCATAACCTCCACCCGCCCGCTAAGGTCCTCCAGCATAACGCTGGCGAAGGGGCGGCGGTCCCGGGTGAAAGACTGGTGCGCCGAAGCCACCATGCCCGCCACCCGGATGGTCTGTCCCACCAGCTCGGTGTCGACATGCCCGCAAAGGACGGTATTCTCCGCGGCTACTTTAGCGGCAAAGGCGGCGAAGGGGTGCTCGGAGAGATAGACCCCCATCAGCTCCCTCTCCCAGTCGAGTTTATCCTTGGTCTGAATTTCGGCCTCCTCCAGCTCCAGGCTGGGCACAGGGGTGGGCATACTCTCCCCCCAGAGGTCGAACATGGTGGACTGCCCCGTCTCCCGCAGGTGCTGCTCCCGCTGGGCTAGCGATTGTATGCGCCCGGCGCTGGCGAGCAGGGTGCCGCGGTCGCCCAGGCTATCGAAGGCGCCTGCCTTTATCAGGCTCTCCGTCGCCCGCCGGTTGAGCCCGTGCAGGTCGGCGCGGCGGCAGAGGTCTTCAATAGACTTGAACTCGCCGTCCTTAAGGCGCTCGTTAACCAGCGGTTCCACCGCCCCCACCCCCACATTCTTAATCGCGTTCAGCCCGAAGCGTATGGCGGGGTTGCCCTCCTCGTCGGGCTCGATAGAAAAGTTGACCCGGCTGCGGTTCACGTCGGGGGGCAGAACCTCGATGCCCAGACGGCGGCATTCGGCGACGGCGGTGGCGACTTTATCCTGCTGGTCGGCGTGGGTAATAAGAAAGGCGGTGATATACTCGGCGGGGTAGTTCGCCTTGAGATAGGCGGTCTGGTAGGCGATAAGGGCGTAGCTGAAGCTGTGCGCCTTGTTAAATGCGTAGCCGGCAAAGGGCTCGATAAGGGCGAAAACCTCCTCGGCGACCTGGGAGGAAAAGCCCATCTCCCCGGCGCCGCTCATAAAATTACGCTCCTCCTTCTTCATCACGGCCGCAATCTTCTTGCCCATCGCCTTGCGGAAGATATCAGCCTGCCCCAGGCTGTAGCCGGCCAGGGCCTGGACGATAAACAACACCTGCTCCTGGTAGACGATTACCCCGTAGGTCTCTTCGAGGATGTTGGCCAGGGCAGGGTGGGGATAGCGGATGGGCTCCAGCCCGTGCTTGGCTTTGATAAAGGTGGGGATATTCTCCATGGGCCCCGGGCGGTAGAGGGCAATCATGGCGGCGATGTCGCCGAAGGCGGTGGGCTTGAGCTCCTTGATGTAGCGGCGCATCCCCGCTCCCTCCAGCTGAAAGACCCCCATCGTCTCCCCCGAAGACAAAAGCTCGAAGGTCTTGGCGTCGTCCATGGGGATATTATGCAGGTCGATATCGACGCCCTGGCTCTGAGCGATAATCTCTTTAGCCTTGCCCAAGATGGTCAGGTTGGCCAGCCCCAGGAAGTCCATCTTGAGCAGCCCGATGCGGGCGATATCCTCCATGGAGAACTGGGTCATAACGGTAGTTTCGCCGTCGCCCCGGCTCGCCCGCTGCAGGGGGACATAGCTGGTCAACGGCTGCTTGGAGATGACCACGCCGGCGGCATGGGTGCTGGCGTGGCGGGCGACGCCCTCCAGCTTCTGGGCGGAATCGACCAGATTGCGGATGATTTTGTCCTCGGCGTAGACAGCCCGCAACTCGCTGTTCTCCTCCAACGCTCTCTCCAGGGTGATCCCCGGGCGGAAGGGCACCAGCCGGGCGACGCGGTCAACATCGCCGTAGGCCATACCCAGCGCCCGCCCCACATCCCTCAGCGCGGCTCGCGCCCCCAGCGTGCCGAAGGTGATAATCTGGGCGACGTGGTCCTTGCCATATTTCTTGGAGACGTAGGCGATAACCTCGTCGCGGCGAGCGTCCTCGAAATCCAGGTCGATATCGGGCATCTCCTGGCGCTCCAGGTTAAGAAAGCGCTCGAAGACCAGCTTATTCTCCATCGGGTCGACCTCGGTGATGCCCAGGCAGCGCAGGATGATGCTGGCGGCGGCGCTGCCCCTGACCCCGAAGAGTATTTTTTGCTCCTTGGCGAAGGATATAATGTCCCAGACCACGAGCAGGTAGTTGGCGAACTGGGTCTGCTTGATTACCTCCAGCTCGTAATCGAGCCGCTGCTTTATCTCCGGCGACGGGTCGGGGTAATATTTATCCAGGCTCTGGTGGCAGAGGTCGGCCAGGAACTCATCGGCGGCCTTGCCCTCGGGCAAATCTACCTCGGGCAGGTGCAAACGCCCGAACTCCAGCTTGAGGTTGCACATCTCGGCGATGCGCTCGGTGTTCTCCAGCGCTTGGGGAATATCCTGATAAAGCGCTGCCATCTCCTCGGGGCTCTTGAGGTAATAAAAGTCGCCGGCCATCTTTATCCTCTTCTGGTCATGGATAGAGGAGTTGGTGCCGATGCAGAGCAGCAGGTCGTGGGCGGAAGCATCCTCCTGGTTGACATAGTGAACGTCGTTGGTGGCGACTAGCGGTATATCCAGCTCCTGGCTCATCGGTATCAGGTGCTGGTTGACCTGCTCCAGCTCGGGGATAGGATGGCGCTGTATCTCCAGGTAGAAATCGCCGAAGGTCTGCTTGTACCAGAGGGCGGCTTGCTTGGCTTCTTCGAGCCTCCCCGAAAGGATAAGGTGGGGCACCTCGCCGACGATGCAGGCGCTTAAGGCGATAAGCCCTTGGTGATAGCGCTCCAGCAACTCCTTATCCACGCGGGGACGGTAATAAAAGCCCTCCAGGTTCGCTTTGGTGGTGAGCTGGATGAGGTTGCGGTAACCGGTCTGGTTCTTGGCCAGCAAAACGAGGTGGTAGTTGCTCTTGTCGCTGGCGCTGCGGCTGAGGCGGCTGTTCGGCGTCAGATAGACCTCGCAGCCAATAATGGGCTTCATGCCCGCTTCCTTGGCGGTGAGGTAGAACTCGATGGCGCCGTACATGACCCCGTGGTCGGTTATGGCCAGGCTTTCCATGCCCATTTCCTTGGCTCGCTCTACGAGGTGGGAGATTCGACCCATGCCGTCGAGCAAACTGTACTGGGTATGAACATGGAGGTGGCTGAACATAGCTCTGATTTATTATAGCACAGGGTCTGTATCGGGAGGACATAGTTGTAAGACATAACCGCCTGGAAATTTTGAAACGAATTTTTAATCAGCACCCCCCTATCCTTTTCTACCCCAACAGTGTAAAATCTTAAACGATATGAAAATGAAAATCAT
>SOKR01000032.1 GCA_004375675.1 Dehalococcoidia bacterium | reverse complement strand
GGCAAATCGATGGTGGGTGGTGGGAGGGGGGAGGGCTTGGCTTTCTCAGGAACGCCCGCCTGCTTTGCCCTTTGCGCCTCCACCGCCTCCGCCAGCAGCCGCGTGTAGAGGCTGAAACCGACGGCGCTGATATGCCCGCTCTGCCTTTGCCCCAGCAGCGTTCCCGCCCCCCTGATTTCCAGGTCCTTGAGGGCGATGTTGAAGCCCGCCCCCAGCTCGGTGGCTTCGAATATGGTCTTTAATCTCTTCTCGGCGGTGGGGGTGAGCATCTTACCCTTATCGTAGAGGAAATAGGCGTGGGCGAGATTTGCCCCCCGCCCCACTCGGCCCCGCAGTTGATAAAGCTGAGTCAGCCCGAACCTGTCGGCGCGGTTGACAATGAGGGTATTGACGTTGGGCATATCCAGCCCCGACTCGATGATGGTGGAGCAGACCAGAATATCGCTCTCACCCTGGGCGAACTGGCTCATCACCCGCTCCAGCTCTCCCTCCGGCATCTGCCCGTGGGCGACGGCAATCCCGGCTTCGGGCACCAGGGACTGCAGCTTGCCGGCGATAAAATCAATGCTCCGCACCCGGTTGTGGACGAAGAAGACCTGCCCGTTGCGCTCCAACTCCCTGAGGATAGCCTCCCGAATAAGCCGCTCGTCGTAACGGGCGACATAGGTCTTGATGGGCAACCGCTGCTCGGGCGGCGTCTCCATGGTGCTCATGTCCCGCACCCCCACCAGCGACATGTGCAGGGTGCGGGGGATGGGGGTGGCACTCAAGGTCAACACGTCCACCTCCTGCCTCAGCTTCTTGAGATGCTCCTTGTGAGCCACGCCGAAGCGCTGTTCCTCGTCGATGATGAGCAGCCCCAGGTTCTTGAAATTTATGTCCTTCTGCAATAAGCGGTGGGTGCCGATGCAGATATCGACGCTGCCGCTGGCCAGTCCCTCCACGATAGCCTCCTGCTCTTTAGCTGTCTTAAAGCGGCTCAAGACCCCAATCTGCACCGGGAAGGCTTCCAGCCTTTCTTTGAAGGTGGCGAAGTGCTGCTGGGCGAGCACCGTCGTCGGCACCAGCACCGCCACCTGTTTGCCGTCCATCACCGCCTTGAAGGCGGCGCGAATGGCGACCTCGGTCTTGCCGTAGCCCACGTCCCCGCAGACCAGCCGGTCCATGGGGCTGGCTTTCTCCATGTCGGCTTTTACCTCGGCTTGGGCTTCCAACTGGTCGGGCGTCTCCACGTAGGGGAAAGAAGCCTCCAGTTCCTGCTGCCAGACGCTATCGCGGGCAAAGGCGAAGCCGGGAACAACCTCTCTAGCGGCATAGAGGGCCAATAGCTCCTGGGCGACCTCCTCCACCGATTTCCTGACCTTTTGCTTGGTCCGGCTCCATTCCTGCGTGCCCAGCCGGGATAGGGTGGGGGGCTGGTCGCCGGCGCCGACATAGCGGTTGACGCGGTCGATCTGGTCGGTGGGGACATAGAGCCTGTCGTTAGCGGCGTACTGTAAAACCAGGTATTCCCGCTGGCTGTGCTCGTTGCCCATAGTTATAACTCCGGCGAACCTGCCGATGCCGTGCTCGACATGCACCACATAGTCACCGGGCGTCAGCTCGATGAGGAACTGGTGGTGGGGCACGGGTCGTCTCTTCACCAGACGCCGCTGCTTGATAAAGCCGAAGATTTCGGCGTCGGTAAAGAGAAGCGTCTCCCGGTTCATTACCCACCCCTCCCCCAGCAGCCCCTGCACTAAAGTCAGCGAGGCGGGCGGGGGTATTGCCTTTATCTCCTTAACGGGCGAAGCCATGATGTCCGCCGGCTCTAAAAGCTCGGAGAGGCGGCTGGCCTGGTGGCTGACGATTATCAGCCGCTTTTTCTGCCCCAACAACTGCTTGACCTTCTTGATGAAGACGGGCAGCTGCCCGGCATAGCCGGGGGTGGGGGTGAACTTAAGCTGGCGGGCGTTTTCTTCCCCGCCCACACCCCAGGCGGTGAGCCTCAGGCGCGACCTTTGCTTCAGCTGCGGTTCAAGCTCCGGCCAGCTAAAATATGGCCTGGGAAAGTTAATCGGCAGCTCCTGGCGCTCTATCTTCTCGGCGCGCAGCTGGCTGGCCTGTGCATCCAGCTCGTCGATGGCCTGCTCGATATTGGGCAGCTCGTCGAGCACCAGCAGGCAGTCGGCGGGCAGAAAGTCGAGCAGGCCGTCGGTATTAAATAAGGGCGCGTAAAATTGCAAATTGTTTAGCTCCTGTTTGTCGGCCAGCATAGCTAATTCCTGCTCGAACTGCTGGCGCACCTCGGCGTTACAATTGGCCAGCTTGATGCTCTTGACTATCTCTTCCAGCTCGGCTTTGGGGCTCATCAGCGGCGCCAGCAGTTCCGTAGCCGGCCCGATAGCCAGCGACTCTATTGCACTCGACGAACGCTGGCTGGCGGGGTCGAAGAGCCGCAGGCTGTCGATGGTGTTGCCCAGGAACTCTATTCGGGCGGGCAGCTCGCTGGTGGGGGGATAAATATCGACGATGCCGCCGCGGTGGGCTATCGTCCCCGGCATCTCCACCGTGCTTTCCAGCTTGTAGCCCATCGCCTGCCAGCGCTCCAATAGTTTAAAAATCTCAAGCTCCATCCCCGGCTTCACCGTGTGGCCGGCGGCGGCGAAATCACTGCGCGGCGTTAACTTTTGCATCAGCGCCGGCGCCGAGACGATAATCAAGGGAGGACTGGCTTCCCCGTCCATCCCCGCCAGCGCCGATAAGACCTGCACCCTCTCCAGCTCGGTGGAAGCATCCGAGCTAATGCGCTCGTAGGGCAGGGCGTCGGGCTCGGGGAACTTTGCCACGCCCGAATTACGCCAGGCCGCTATCTGCTCGTAGAGTTTCTGGCACTTCTCCGGCTGGGCGCTGACCACCACCAGGGGCCGCCCCAACGATTGATATAAAGCCGCGATGAGGTAGGGCTTGGCTGCTTCCAGCGCCACCGCCTTCGCCTCGCCGTTTTGTTCCTTCAGTTCAGCCACGAGCCGGCGGTATTCGGGCATCCCCTCCGCCAGATGCAGCAATTTAGATAAATCCATTTTCTTCCCCAAACGCCTCTAGGGCTAGCCGATACGGCCTAGCCCTCCGATGAGATTCTAACACAGGACAGAAGGGCAGGCAATTTGCTATAATGAGCTGAAATCGGACATATTGACGGGTAAAGCGAAATGACATACCAACGAATAGTGGCTAAGTTCGGCACCGCGCTGCTGACCAACGGCGGCGACAACTTGGATAAGGAAATAATGTCCCGTCTGGTGGCTCAGCTGGCCAAGCTGCACGGGGAGGGGCGGGAGGTCATTCTCGTCTCCTCGGGGGCGATGGCGGCGGGCCGGAATAAGCTGGGCTTAAACAAGCGGGTCAGGGACATCCCTTTTAAGCAGGTGCTGGCTTCGGTAGGGCAGCACCGCCTGATGAACCTCTACGAGAAGCTCTTCGCCGAATATAACATCACCGTGGCTCAGGCTTTGCTGGCCCGGGCTGACCTATTGGATAGGGCGGCGTATCTCAACGCCCGCAACACCCTGCTGGCGCTTTTGGAGCTGAAGGTGCTCTGCATCGTCAACGAAAACGACGTGGTCGCCGTCGACGAGATTCAGGAAGCCGTCTTCGGCGATAACGATAACCTCTCGGCGATGGTGGCTAACCTCATCGACGCTG
>SOKR01000017.1 GCA_004375675.1 Dehalococcoidia bacterium | reverse complement strand
TACTGACAACGCCGATGGCTTTTAAGCTCCATTGCCGGTGGTTCGTTAGGCATTCCCCTATCCTGTTATAAATGGAAAGGGGCTGCCGGTTAAAGCAGCCTCAATAACTCTCGAACTATTTCGTCACCAGCGGGGTAACCGTTAGCAGCTGCTTGACAATCTGGGGGTAGCGGGCGATAAAGAGCAGTTCGTCCTCGACCAGGGGTTTATGCGATAGAACGTTGGCGTATCTCACCAGCTCCAGCACCTCGTTAGCCTCTTCTTTGCTTTTGAACGACACATCTCTAATCTTCCCCATAACGTGGCTGAAGCCGGATATGCCGCTGTACTGCCCGGCAATAATCTCCCGGCCCGTGTCCACCTTTATCGGGTCGCCCCGCCCCAACTCCTCGTAGCCGTAAAGCTCGTAGTTTTCCGGGTCTTTCAGGACGCCGTCGGCGTGTATGCCCGACTCGTGGGCGAAGGCGTTAGCGCCGACACCGGGCTGGTTGATGGGGATGGGCACGTCGAAGGCGTACTCGGCAAACTTGGCTATCTTCCAGGCTTTAGCCATATCGACCGAGCCGCCCAGCTGATATTTACCGGCAAAGTCCTTGGACTTGGTCACCGCCAGAATAACGGTCACCAGGTCGGCGTTGCCCGCCCTCTCCCCGATGCCGTTGATGGTGGTGTTGATGTAGGCGTCCTGCCCGCCGTCAATCGTCCCTTTCGCCCCGGCCAGGGAGTTAGCCACCGCCATCCCCAGGTCGCCGTGGCAATGCTGCTCGATGGGCAGCCCCACCTTCTCCGCCAGCGCCTTGTTGGTCCTGTAGATGGTGAAGGGGTTATCGTAACCCAGCGTATCGCAGTACCTCAGTCGGGTGGCTTTATGCTCCTTAGCCGCCAGCCCGAACTCGACAAGGTAGTCCAGGTCGGTCCGGGAGGCGTCCTCGGCGTTGACGCCGATGCTCTCGGCGCCTGCAGCCCAGGCGGCGTCGACCGCCGCCGTCATGTCGTTGATAACGTCTTGCTTGGTCTTCCTGCCCTGGAACTTACCCGTAATCATCTGGTCGGAGGTGGATATGGAAACGTTCAGGTGCTTTATACTGGGCACCCTCTTAAAGGTCGTCTCCACGTCGTCGGTGATGGCTCTTATCCAGCCCCCCAGGCGGATGGGCTGCAACACCCCCATCTCGGCCAGCTCCAGGTTAGCCTGCAGGTAGTGGGATTCGTGCTTGGTGGTGGGGAAGCCGAACTCGGACTGAAATACCCCGATTTCGTTGAGGTAGACATTGGTCATCGTCTTTTCCAGCTTGGAAAGCCCAAGCTTGGCGGTCTGTACTCCGTCACGGTTAGTTACATCAAGTAAGTAAATCTTAGGCATAATTCCTCCTTTGGGGACTATCATTTTAACATAAATCAGCTACAACTGGCAAGAATTTTGGCTCTTATCCCAAGGGCAGGGGGGCATATTTTATGTTACAATGTCCTTAATAACTAGAGGCTCAACTGCGGCTAAACGATGAGTTCTTTACGAAGACTGTTCTGGGGTTTATTCGCCTTTGTCATCATTGTAGCCATCGGTGTGGTTGGCTACATGGTTATCGAGGGCTGGTCGTTCCTCGACTCTATCTATATGACCATAACCACCATCACCACGGTGGGCTTTAGAGAGGTCCACCCTTTAAGCGACGCCGGGCGGATTTTCAGCATCTTTATAATTATCGGCGGCGTCGGCGGCGCGCTCTATATCCTGACCACTATCATGGGCTACATACTGGAAGGACAGTTCGGTATCACCATGGGGAGGCGACGAATGAAGACCAAGATTGCCAGGCTAAAGAAACACTTTATCCTCTGCGGCTACGGGAGAGTGGGGCAGGCGATAGCGCTGACTCTCAGCGAAGAGGGAGCCCCCTTTGTCATCATCAGCAAGGATGAGGAGCACGTGGCTAAGGCAGAGAAGGAAGGCTACCTCGCTATATTAGGCGACGCCACCAGCGACGATGTGCTCAAGGAAGCCGGCATCGAGCGGGCTCACGGGCTGGTGTCGGCGGTGGGCAGCGATACCGATAGCACCTTTATCACCCTCTCCGCCCGGGAGGCACGCCCCGACCTGTTCATCGAAGCCCGCAGCTCCAGCCCTGCCTCCGAGAGCAAGTTGCGCCGGGCGGGCGCCGACCGGGTTATATCCCCCCACGCTATCGGTGGCCGCCGCATGGCTATGCTGGCTCTGCGCCCGGCGGTGGTCGATTTCATCGATACCGTAATCTACGGCCGTGGTCGCGAACTGCAACTGGAAACGGTGGACGTCGCTAGCTCCTCCCCCCTCATCGGCCAGACCTTGGGGCAGGCTAAAGGCAGGGTCAGCATCACCGCCCTGGCCATGAGAAAGGAAGACGGCACGCTTATCGCCAATCCAGCGGACGAAGAGATTATTGAGGAGGGGGCCAGGCTCATTGTCATCGGCACCAAGCAGCGCCTGGCGGCTCTGGAAAAAATCCTGGAAGGGAAGAAAAGAGGCAAAAAATGAAAGTCGGCATTATCAACGTCACCGGATATACCGGCGTCGAGCTGGCCCGGCTGCTCCACCAGCACCCCGAAGTAGAGCTGGCTTCAGTCACGGGCCGGAGCACGGCGGGGCAAAAGCTGGGCGAGGTCTTCCCCCACCTGGCTGATATCGACCTGACTATAGAAGCCGAGCTGGGCGATATGGAACTGGCTTTCTCGGCCATGCCCCATAAGGACAGCGCCAAAGAGGTCATCCCCCTGATAAACAAGGGCATTAAGGTAGTCGATATCAGCGCCGATTTCAGGTTGAAAGACGCCTCCCAATACCAGCGCTGGTACGGCTTTAGCCACCCCTCCCCCCAGCTACTCAAAGAAGCCGCCTACGGGCTGCCCGAGCTGCACCGCGCTGAGATTGCTTCGGCCAAGCTGGTGGCTAACCCCGGCTGCTACCCCACCAGCGCTATACTGGCGCTGGCGCCGGCGGTGAAAGCAAAACTAATCGGGGCGGATATTATAATCGACAGCAAGTCGGGCATCTCCGGCTCCGGCCGCAGCCTGAACCTGGGCAGCCACTACGCCGAGGCTAACGAAGACACCAGCGCTTATGCCCTGGAAGGGCACCGGCACTTACCCGAAATCACCCAGGAGCTAATGGGGCTCAACCCCCAGCCCCCCTCGATAACCTTTGTCCCCCACCTCGTGCCCATGACGCGGGGGATTTTAAGCACCTGTTACGCCCCGCTGACAAAAAAATTGTCGGAGAAAGAGCTTAAGAAGCTCTATACCGACTTCTATAAGGACGAGCCTTTCGTCAGGGTTACCGACGCCCCACCCCACACCAAGCACACCTGGGGCAGCAACCTCTGTCTGGTCTATCCGGTTATAGACTCAAGGACGGGGAGGCTGATTGTCGTCAGCTGCATTGATAACCTGGTCAAAGGCGCCGCGGGGCAGGCTATCCAGAACATGAACATAATGCTGGGGCTACCGGAGACAACGGGGCTGGAGGCGCTGGCGGTTTATCCCTGACTCCCACCCCACCCCCCCCCAACAAAAATCCCCCTCCTCCCAGATAGAGAAGAGGGGGATTAACTTTATCTATAGCCAATTATACGACGATAAACAGCGGGCACATCACCAGGGTAACGGTAGCCAGCATCTTGACCAGCACGTGCAGCGAAGGCCCCGCCGTATCTTTAAGCGGGT
>SOKR01000164.1 GCA_004375675.1 Dehalococcoidia bacterium | reverse complement strand
ACGAGCTCAACCGGGTGCTGGGCGGGGGGCTGGTCTCCGGCTCTCTGGTGCTCATGAGCGGCGAGCCCGGTATCGGCAAGTCCACCCTGCTGCTCCAAGTCTCGGCTTTAGTAGCTCAGGCGGGGGGCAAGGTGGCTTATGTCTCCGGCGAGGAGACGCTATCGCAAATCAGGCTCCGGGCGGAACGGCTGGGGATAAGTGGGGAGGGGCTCTACCTGCTGGCCGAGACCGACCTTAACGTTATTCTGGGCCACCTGGAGCAACTGGCACCATCGCTGGTAGTCATCGACTCCATCCAGGCCGTCTCCCTCCCCGAGCTGGAATCGGCGGCGGGCAGCATCGGCCAGGTCAGGGAGTGCACCCTGAGGCTGATGCACTGGGCAAAACCCGGCGCCGTGCCCGTTTTCGTGGCCGGGCACGTGACCAAGGACGGCGCTATCGCCGGACCCCGTGTCCTAGAACATATCGTCGACGTGGTGCTCTACCTTGAGGGCGAGCCCTTCAGCGCCTACCGGGTGCTGCGCGGGGTGAAAAACCGCTTCGGCTCCACCAACGAGGTCGGCGTCTTCGAGATGAAGCCGGAGGGGCTTATGGAGGTGGACAACCCCTCCAAAGCCTTCCTCGCCCAGAGGCTGGAAGAAGCCGTAGGCTCGGCGGTGGTGCCGACACTGGAAGGCAGCCGCCCCCTGCTCATTGAGATTCAAGCCCTGACCACCCCCACCTCCTTCGGCCTGCCCCGACGCACCGCCAACGGCGTTGATTTCAACCGCCTGCTGCTGATTACGGCGGTGCTGACCAAGCGGGTGGGCTTGAAGCTGGGCAATCAGGATATTATCGTCAATGTCACCGGAGGGCTCAAAGTAGGCGAGCCCGCCGCCGATTTGGGCATCGCTTTAGCTATCGCCTCCAGCGCCCGCGATTTAGCCATCGACCCCGGTTTAGTAGCGGCGGGCGAGGTGGGCTTAAGCGGCGAGCTTCGAGCCGTCTCTCAATTAGACCGTCGGGTGGCGGAAGCCGCCCGCCTGGGATTTAAGCGCTGCCTGGTGCCCAGGACGGCCGCCCAGATTAAAGCCCCCAAGAATATCAAGCTTGTCCCGGTCAGTACCCTGAGGGAAGCGATAAAGCTGGGGCTGGTGGGGGGGAAGCCAAATAAATAATCCAAACGTCTCCTCAATCATTGTCGCCGCCGGCGAAAGTCGGCGCATGAACGGAATCGATAAGGTCTTAGCTCCGCTGGGGGGCAGGCCGGTTATATCCTATGTGCTCGCCGCCTTCGACGGCTGCAAGTCGGTTGACCATATCGTGCTGGTGGTGAACGAGAAAAGCCTGGAGCCTTGCCGTAAGTTGATAGCCCAAGAAGGACTGTCAAAGCCAATCGACGTCTGCGTCGGAGGCAAAAGGCGGCAGGACTCGGTGGCGGCGGGGCTAAAGCAACTTAAAGATTGCGACTGGGTGGTCATCCACGACGGCGCCCGCCCGCTGGTCACTGAAGAGTTAATCGAGGAAGGACTGGAGGCAGCCAAAGAGACAGGCGCCGCCGTAGCCGCCGTTCCCGTCACCGACACCATTAAGGTCGCCGGAGATGATAGAATCGTGCGCCAGACGCCGCCACGTCAAAATCTATGGGCGGTGCAGACGCCACAGGTGTTTCGCATAGATATAATCTCAAAAGCCTACCAGAAGGCTGAGGGCGAGGTTACCGACGACGCCACGCTGGTGGAGCAAGCGGGCTTTAAGGTTAAACTCTACATGGGCTCATATGATAATATAAAGATAACCAATCCTGAAGACCTGCTCATTGCGGAGGCTCTAAGCAAAAGTGGAAAATAAAATGCGAATCGGCATCGGCTATGATGTCCACCCTTTAGTCAAGGAGAGAAGGCTCGTCCTCGGCGGCGTGGAGATACCCTTTCGTAAGGGACTCGACGGCTGGAGCGACGCCGACGCATTGACCCACGCTATCATTGACGCCCTGCTCGGCGCCGCCGCCCTGGGCGATATCGGCACCCATTTTCCCCCCTGTGAGGCGCAGTACAAGGACATCTCCAGCCTGAGCCTGCTCAAAACGACCGGCGATAAGCTGGCGGCTCAGGGCTGGCAGGTAGTCAATATCGACGCCACCGTTATCGCCGAGGAGCCGAAACTAACTGGCTTTATCGAAAAGATGCGCCAAAGCTTAAGCCAGGCGCTGGCTATCGAGATAGACCAGGTAAGTGTCAAGGCAAGCACCGCCAACGGTCTGGGCTTTGTTGGTCGGGGGGAGGGGATAGAAGCCCGCGCCGTAGCCTTAATTGTGGGAGACTGAATCTAATGGGATTTTGCAGCGTAAGAAAGGATATCAAAGCCGTCTTCGAACACGACCCGGCGGCGGTCAGCACCCTGGAGGTTTTGCTGGCTTACCCCGGCTTTCACGCCCGCCAGTACCACCGCATAGCCCACACCCTCTTCCGCTGGCACATCCCCTTCCTGCCCCGTTTTATCTCCCACATCAGTCGCTTCCTCACCGGCATTGAAATCCACCCCGGGGCAAAAATCGGCGAAGGCTTTTTCATCGACCACGGCATGGGCGTGGTCATCGGCGAGACCTCGGTTATTGGCGATAACGTTACCATCTACCAGGGGGTAACCCTGGGCGGCACCAGCCACCTGCGGGCGAAGCGTCACCCCACCCTGGGCGACAACGTGGTGGTGGGGGTGGGGGCGCAGCTCATCGGCAACATCACCATCGGCGAAAACTCCAAGGTCGGCGCCGGCTCGGTGGTGGTGAGCTCGGTGCCGGCCAACGCCACCGTGGTCGGCGTGCCGGGGCGGGTGGTGGCGGTGCGCAACCCCGACACCGATACCGTGGAAAGGCTGCCCGACCCCGTGGGCGAAAGGCTGGAAGACCTGGAAAAAAGAATTGCCGAGCTGGAAAAATACTTGAAGCGCCTGGAAAGAACCGAAAAGTGAAGCTATACAACACCCTCTCTGGGAAAAAAGAGGAGTTTTTACCCCGGGGCGATGAGGTCAAGATATACGTCTGCGGCGTCACCCCCTACGACGACGCCCACATCGGCCACGCCATGAGCTATGTCATCTTCGATGTCATCCGGCGCTACCTCAGGTTCCGCGACTTTAAGGTCAAATACGTGCAGAACGTCACCGATATCGACGACAAGATTATCGACCGCGCCAACCAGCGCGACATTCCCCCCGCCGAGCTTGCCCAGAAGTACACCGACAGTTTTGAGGAAGATATGAAAGCCTTGAATATCATCAAGGCGGAGACTGACGTTTACCCCCGCGCCACCGGGGAGATGCCAAAAATCATCGAGGTAATAGCCGGCTTGATTGACAAGGGTTTCGCCTATCCCGCCGGCGGCAGCGTCTATTTCCGGGTGAGAAAAGACCCCGACTACGGCAAGCTCTCCCACCGCAGCCTGGACGCGATGATGTCGGGCGAGTGCGCCATCGGCGGCAAGGAAAAGGAAGACCCCATGGACTTCGCCCTCTGGAAGGCGTCCAAGCCGGGCGAGCCTTTCTGGGAGTCCCCCTGGGGCGAGGGCAGGCCGGGCTGGCATATCGAGTGCAGCGCCATGTCCTTAAAATACCTGGGCGAGCAGATCGACATTCACGGCGGCGGGCAGGACTTAATCTTCCCCCACCACGAGAACGAAATCGCCCAGTCGGAGAGCTTTACCGGCAAGAAGCCCTTCGTCAAATACTGGCTGCACAACGGGCTGTTGCAGTTCGGCGAAGA
>SOKR01000117.1 GCA_004375675.1 Dehalococcoidia bacterium | reverse complement strand
GGTATGACCGACTCCAAGGTGCTGGATGCCCAGAGCGGCTACGAGTCGGCTATAAGCAGCCTCCTCTGCGCCCTAGCCGGCGCCAATTTCATCCACGATGCTGCCGGGATGATGGAATTCGCGCTAACGGCCTGTTATGAGAAGTTCGTCATCGATAATGAGATACTGGGGATGGTGATGAGGGCGGTTGACGGCATTAAGGTCAACAAAGATACCCTGGCCTTTGACCTCATCAAGGAGGTGGGGCCGGGGGGTAATTTCGTTGCCGCCAAGCACACCCGGCGCTTCATGCGCCGTGAGCACTACCGGCCTTCTTTGAGCGACCAGAACACCCGGGAGAGGTGGGAGACTAAGGGGGGGAAAGCTATCTGGCAGAAGGCAGGGGGGAAAGTGCGGCGGCTTATCGCTGAGCCTCAATACCACCTGCCCACTGTCGTAAGACAGCAGATACTCTCCGAAATAACCAGCATTGTGGATTGATATAGGCTGATGGGACGAGAGGAGGAGTAAATTGCCCAGAGAAGGGATACTAGTTCCTAATCCATATGAGAGAATTACCGATGAGCAAGTCCAGCAAATTCACCAGGCTTCCCTGCAGATACTGGTTGACCCCGGCCTGATTTGCTTTAGCAAGAAAGCGGCCGAAATATTTCACAGTAATGGTGCTGAGGTTACCACTGCTTCTTCCGGTGACAATCCCTGCTGGCATATAAAGATACCGGAAAAACTGGTTATAGAGGCTCTTGATAGCGCCCCCAAGACGGTCAAGCTGGGCGCTCGTAATCCGGATAATGCCCTTATAATGAAGGGCGACGAGCCGAGGGTCTACTTTATCTCCGGCTCGGAGACCAATATCTGGCTGGATGTCGATTTTCACACCTATGTCAGGAAGTCTGACCGCAGTATTGAGATTAAGGTGCCGGAGTTTCACCCCCGGCGCAGCACCTTGGCTGACCTGTGCCAGTCGGCGCATGTCTGTGAGCACCTGGAGACGCTGGACGGCTACATCCGCACCGTAAACATCCAGGACGAGGATATCACCGAGGATAATAAGGATGTCAACAAGTTTTTCGCCTCGCTGAATAACACCACCAAGCACTTTATGTCGGGGCTGACCAAGCTGGAACAGCTGGACAATGTGGTGAGAATGGCCGAGCTGATAGCCGGGGGGAAAGAGGCGCTTAAGGAGAATCCCATCATTTCTTTTATCACCTGCCTGGTCAAGAGCCCGCTGCAGTTTGTTGAGGATACCACCGATACCTTTATCGAGGTCTGCCAGAGGGGACTGCCCGCAGTTGTTTCCTCCTCCCCGCAGGCGGGAACTACGGCTCCTATCAAAGAGGCAGGTATTATGGCCCAGATAAATGCCGAGGTCCTGGCCGGCATAACCCTGGGGCAGCTGGTAAACAAAGGGACGCCGCTGCTCTACGGCAGCGTGCCGGTGAGGGCGCGGATGGATACCCTGGGCGATTCCTATGGCTCGGTGGAGACCAGCCAGTATAACATTGACTGTGTTCAGATGGCACGGTTCTACAAAATACCCAACTATTCCACCTCCGGGGTATGCGATACCAAGATACCGGGGCAGCAGGCATCGATTGAGAGATTATTCTCGGATATCGTGGTGACCTTAAGCGGGCCTCAGTATCTGCATTGTGCCTACGGTCTCCTCGACGGCAATGCCGTTTTCTGCCTGCTCCAGGCGGTCCTGGACGATGCCCACTTCCAGATGCTCAAGTTTTTCCTCAAACCAGCGCGGATTAATCAGCCAGAGCTGAACGAGGTTCTGAAGCAGATAAGAGAGGTGGTGGCGACACCGCAGAAACTGTACATTGGCTACATTCGCCAGGTGATGCGCAGCGGGGAAATCTCGGCGCCCTATCCCTTTGAAGGGGATGGGGAGAGTGACAGTGTGTTTGCCCTGGCCTACCAGAGGATGAATGAGCTTCTGGGCAAACCGGTAGAGCATATAGCCCCGGATACCACGGCCAAGATATTCCAGGAGATCCCCGGTCTTTTGCCCAGATTAAACGTTTACCGAGAAAGGAAATAGATATGTCTGAAGAGGATATTATTGCCCGGCTTAAGGAGAATGTTATCCAGGGAAGGAAGACCCAGCAAGATGAGGGTATGGATGAGAAGTTATCGGGTACACCGGGGGTGGTGGAGTTGACCCGTTTAGCGCTGGAGGAAAAAATCCCGCTGGAGGAGATAATCAATAAAGCCCTGACGGTGGGGATGCGGGTGGTGGGGGAGAAATTCTCCACCAAGGAGTATTTTATCCCCGATATGCTGGCTTCGGCTGATGCGGTGGGCGAGGCGATGGATATTCTCAAGCCACTGCTTGAGGTGTCAAGTATTGAGACCAAGGGAAAATTCGCCATCGCCACGGTGAAGGGGGATATCCATGACATCGGCAAGAATATCGTTGCTATCTTGCTCAAAGGGATGGGCTATGAGGTAAACGACCTGGGTACTGATGTGCCTACGGAAAAGATTATCGAGTTTATCAAAAAAGAAAGCCCCGATTACCTGGGTCTATCAGCGCTGCTTACCACTACCATGACCGAGATGGGGGTGGTTATCGAAGCCCTGAAGGACAGTGGTTTAAGGGATAGGGTCAAGGTTCTCATCGGGGGGGCAGCGGTGTCTGATGAGTATGCTCAGGAAATAGGCGCCGACGCCTATTGTGTGGATAGTTTCCACGCCATCAAGGTGCTGGATTCTTTTCAACGGTCGGAAATTAATTGAGATATAGCTGTATTGAATAAAGGAGAGGAGCTATGGCCGGAATTGCTGGAGTTAAGGGTGCAGATAATGGCGAACTGGCTCGTATGCTGGAGAGAATCAAGCATCGTGGTCCCCACGAGACTTGGATAAATCAGGAGCAGGGGGTAAATCTGGGGTGCTGTGAGCTCAATATGGGGGGGGGCTCCAGGCCAGGCTCACACTACACCGCCGATGGCGATAGGGCGGTGGTGCTCGATGGGCGTGTGTATAATCAGGAAAAGGGAAGCAAGACCGACGCCGAGGCGGTGCTGGCGCTGTATAATAAATTCGGTGCCCGGTTTGCCGAGAGGATAGACGGGGACTTTGCCTGTGCAATCTCTGACGGCGGCCAGTTGATACTGGCCCGGGACTGGGCCGGCATAAAGCCGCTTTACTACGGGCATAGCGAGGGAAAGCTGTGCTTCGCCTCGGAGGCGAAGAGCCTGGTGGGTATTGCTGACGACGTTAAGGAATTTCCGCCGGGCTATATTTATTCCCCGGAACTGAGATTCCTGGACTATTCCCGCCAGAAGGTGGAAACCCCCGATTTTGAGAATTATGAGCAGGCCAAGAAGGTATTACGCCAGCTACTGGTAGAGGCGACCGAGAAGCGAATGAAAGACGGGGCGGTGGGGGGAGTTCTGTTGAGCGGCGGGCTGGACAGCAGCCTCATAATCTACATGGCTCATGAGATAAATCCAGATATCGAAGCCTTTACCGTAAGTATGGAGGAAGGGGAGGACCTGCCGCTGGCTAAAGATGTTACCAAATACCTGGGTGTTAAGCACCACATTTTGATGTTCGGGGAAAAGGAGATAAACGAGATTTTGACTCAAGCCATCTCTCACCAGGAGATGTATGAGGAAAGCTGTGTGCACGGGGCAATTGCCAATTTCCTGGCGGCACGGTTCGTTAAGCCGTATACCAGTTGCGTTTTCACCGGCGAGGGAGCCGATGAGTTTCTCGGCGGCTATGACGGGCAGTTCAAGCAGGGGGAAAACCCGGAGGAGGTCGCCAGTATAGTGGACAAGCTTATCCATGTCGCCCACAACACGGCGTTGCAGCGGCTGGATAGACTGGCAGCGGCCAATTCCATAGAAACCCGTACCCCCTTTCTTGACACCAAGGTGATGGACTTCTGCCTGAAGATTCCACTAGAGTGCAAGATTCACGGTGAGGAACAGACCGGCAAGTGGGTCCTGCGCCAGGCCTTTGAGAACTCCCTGCCCGAACATATCATCTACCAGACCAAGCGGTTCTTTGCCCAGGGGTCGGGGGTGGCCTTTATCATGCGCAAAATAGCCGAGAAACACATCACCGAAAAGGAACTGGAAGAGCACAACAAAATAGAGGGTAACCCCTGGCTATCTTCCGTGGAGGAACTTTACTACTACCGGATATTTAAGGAGACCCTCCCCGAGCCCGCCTTTGACCGGCTGGTGGGCCGGTGGGACCCGTTCCGGCCGGCCTTCTTCCGTGATATAGAGAAAGAGATTTCATAACCTGCCTCTGTCGCCTGAGAATAGAGACGAAGCTTGAGGAGTGACGAAATCTTTGTAATCTAGTTTGTATATCCACTTTAGTTTCCCCGGGCAGCCTCTCTCAGGATGGCATTATCCAGAGAAATGTCGGCTACTAGCTTCTTAAGACGGGCGTTTTCCTTCTCCAGGTCTTTCAACCGTTTGGCCTGTTCAACCCGCATGCCGCCGTACTCTCTACGCCATCGGTAGTAGGTCTGCTCGGTCACCCTAATCTTCCTGCTGGCTTCACCGACGGTGGCTCCCTGATTTAGCAGAATCTCAGCCTCTCTCAGCTTGTTGATTACCTGCTCCGGTGAATACGACTTCTTGGCCATAATTTACCCCCCTTTCAGTTTCTAGTCTAACACTAAAACTGGACTCCTTTTCGGGGGGCAGGCCAGGGCTGTATGGGCTGATTATCAGAGATGGCAGGCTATATAGGGAATTTAAAGGCTCCATCTCCACGTTTATAAGTGTGCAGTATCTCTACAAGTTTATCTGTTGTCAGAACCCAGCCGTATGAACCCTTCACCTTAATTATGGTGGCCTTACCTATATCTGGCCAGGAAGATGCGGTGGCATCTTCTACCAGTATTACGTCGTAACCCAGATTGAATCCGTCGGCTAGGGTATTGTCCACACAGATTCCAGTGTCTACGCCGGTAATTATAAGCGTATCAACATAAGCGCTCTTTAGCCACAGATCAAGTTCGGTGTCCTGGAAGGAGGAATCTCGCCTCTTAACGACTATGTGGTCCCCCTCTGCTGGTCGGAGTTCATCGAGTATCTCTGCATCCCATGTTCCCCGCACGCATGAGGGTATCCTGAGGAATTCTGCCCTTCTGTTTGGTATAATTCGGTGTAGTCGCGTGTAAAGGTCTATGCCTGATGCCTCTCTAACCTGTTGGGTATAGAAAATAGGTATTTTTAGTTCACGGCAGGCAGCTATCACCCGCGAAATATTTGGTATGATTTGCCGGTACGTCTTGATATCGGCTCCAATAGAGTCTCCGTACTCTTCGTACGACCCCCCCGGCGCACAGAAGCTGTTCTGCATGTCTATGACTAGCAGGGCAGGATAAAATACGGGTGACCTTTTGCGTGGCATAAAACCGTGTTTCCCTTCGTTTAGTTCCTGTCTACTATAATACGAGTATAATACCATTCACAACTAAGAACAAATAGCATAATACATAATACTAAAAAAGTCCTTGGCCAGAGTCCGGCCATGGCTAATACTCCTGATTCTTTGGCTCTTTTCTTATACCCAGGGAACAATACAAGCAAATGGGACCTAGACTGCACAGTTTGGCTTTTTGTTACCCGATGACTCTGAGGCAAGGACTTACGCCTTCAAGATATCCTTATGCCTCAGGGCGCGCTCCAGTGAGGGCTGCATCTTCATATCGCGGAACTCTTTGATGGCGAAGTCCAGGTGCTTCAGCGCCGCTGCCTTCTCCTTGGGGTAGTGCTCCAGCAACAGCTCGGCGAGCTGGAGCCGGGTGAGGGCGATTTCCGGGCGGAACTTAATCTCGGTGGCAACTTTCAGCGCCTCATCGTAGTACTTGCGGGCTTCATCGTATCTGCCCAGTAATGCCGCCGCCCCGCCCAGGTGACGGGTGGTGCACGTTAATGCGCCAAAACTGACGAAAGGGGGGAAGCTGCCGGCGAACCGGTCCAGCAGCAGCCCGGCGGCTTCCCGATGCTCAACTAGCATCGCCGCTTCGAGATACATAATATCATCTGACGCCTGGGTCTCATCCTCGGCCGAGCCGATACCGGGACGAGCAACGACGAATCGCTCCAGGATTTCCGCCGCCTCGGTATCCCGTCCCAGGTGGGCCAAGCCGAGAGCTTGTGCTGGTGGCGAGGGGAAGGATGTCGTGACGAACTGAAGGGCTTCCTCGGCCTTCCCGAGAAGCAGCCAGGGCCGGTAGCTAGAGAGGTATGCGCATAGGGCAGCCAATTCAGTGAGTCTCAGCTCATCACCACGGGCCAGCATACGCCGGGCGGTCTGCTCGGCCTCCTCAAGTCGCCCGTCCACGGCTGCCCGGATGCCGTCGTACATCGCCGACACGAGCAGGAGGATCACATGGTCACTTCGCTCCGCTATCTCTTGGTATTCGTTCCAGGTCTCTTCGGCTCGCTGGCGCTGTCCCCAATCGAGAAATGCAAGACCTGCCCACATCAACCCATAGGCAAGAGGCCTCAGGCTTAACCCGGCACGTGACGATGCTACTATTTCCTCGGCAAGGTGCAGCCGCTCCCCGGCACGCTGCGGCGCCGCGGCGTAGTAAAGCCTCATGCCGGTGGCGTACCAGAGTCCTTCAGGGTCGCCGAGGTCACGAGCCAGGTCGAACCCCCGGCTCATCAAGGCGACGCCTTCGCTCGGCTCGCCCGTACTGAATCTCACGAGCCCCAGATACAGGTCGGCCCAGGCGCGCTCGGCCGTGCCCGGCTCGGCGTAGCGGTCAGCCCGCTCCGTCCACTCAACCGCCTCAGGTGAAGACCACACCTGTAGCATGAGGCCCCCCTCTAATTCCAGCGCCAGCAATACTAGAAAGCAGGCACGCGAGGCACGTGTATTGTCACCGAGGTCCTCGGCCAGAGAAAACGCCTCCGGCAACGCCACATCGAGAGCGCGCCGCGGCTGCGCCGCATCACGCAAGATATCGCCCAGGGCCAGGAGGAGGTCGCACCGTTTCCCCTTGTCCTCCGGGTCCAGCACCTCCTGTACCTTGAGCACCTGTTCCAGCAGTCGAGCCGCTTCTCCGTAGGCGTAGACATCCGTGGCTCTTTTTGCCGCCATCTCGCCGTACTCAACCGCCTTTATCAGGTCGGCGGGGTCAGTGGACTGGGAGAAGTGCTCGGCCAGCTCGGCAGCGTGCTCCTTGAGGCGTTTGGCGTACTGCGCCTCCAGCGAACGCGCCACCTGCTGGTGCATCTTCAGGCGC
This sequence comes from Dehalococcoidia bacterium, assembly GCA_004375675.1. Classification (GTDB taxonomy): domain Bacteria; phylum Chloroflexota; class Dehalococcoidia; order Dehalococcoidales; family BS750m-G39; genus E44-bin88. Next base: position 6,323 of record SOKR01000117.1, on the reverse strand, counting down.
TGCGGGGCAATCAGCTCCTCATATAGCGTTTGGCGGAAAAAGGCGTGCGTGAAGCGGTAACGCACCACTCCTACCTGCGAGCGCTCTTCAAGCACGGATAGCTGCACGGCCTTCTTGAGAGCGTCGACAAACGCATCTTCCTTAATATTAGCGACACCCCTCAGCGTATCCAGGGGGAACTCCCGCCCGATAACGGCGGCTACGGAAAGCAGCTGATTACACTCGGGGCTCAGCAGGGACAGGCGCTTGCCGATAACGTCCCGCAGCCCCTCGGGGATGCTCATCTCCAGCGGGGTATCTTTTGTCGGCCGCCAGCGACCCTCCTTTTGCGTGATGAGTCCTTCCTCAGCGAGGTAGCGAATCACCTCCTGCACGAAGAGTGGGTTGCCTTCCGTCTGGCGGTGTACCGCCTCAGCCAGTCCCCAGGGTATTTCTTCCCTGGTAATGCTCTCCAGCATACGCCTGACCTCGTCGGCATTAAGTCCCCGCAGGAGGACACGACCATAGGTGGAGACACGTCTCAGTTCGGCCATCGCCGCCGACAGCGGATGGCTGCGGTCCACCTCCACGTCACGGTATGTCCCGATAATTAGAAGCCTCGCCCCGGCTAAATGCCGCGAGACGTGCATAAGCATATCCAGTGTGCCCTTATCAGCATCGTGCAGGTCTTCCAGGACAACCATCAGGGGCTGGACGGCAGCAGCGTTGGACAGGAAATCGGTGACCGCTTGCATGAGCCGGTAGCGCTCCTCCTCGGGGTCGCCCTTTGGGCGAAGCTTTACCCTCAGCCGCTCCCTTATCTCGGAGACGATGCGCGCCACGTCGGCGGCACCCGTCCCCAGTTCTTCACGCAGGTCTTTAACCTCACGGCTGAGAACATAGGAGCGCAATGCCTCGACGAAGGCAAGGTAGGGAAGAGATAGCGAGCCTTCCTCGTAGCAGTGACCGACCAGTGTCCGGCCTCCGCGCAGGGTTACGTAGGTGGATATCTGCTCACAGAGGGCGGTCTTGCCGATACCCGGCTCTCCCACCACCATCATTAGCGCCCCCTGACCCGATAGGGCGCCATCGAAGGCGGACTTGAGCTGTTTTAGCTCCGCCTCCCTGCCCACGAATACCCTTCGGTAAAGCGGGTTTTCAGCCAGTGTTGGCGCTTCCGGCGCGGGTTCTTTGCTTATCTTGCCCGCCTCAATCGATTCCAGAGCCTGGTACACGTCACTGGCAGCTGCCGGGCGCCGCTGGGGGTCTTTCTCTAACAACTGCAGTATGAGCGTCTCAAGTGCTGGAGGCAGGTCAGCCCGGTGCCAGGCAGGCGATACGGGAGAAGTATTGATATGTTGCCCGATGATAGCCACAGAATCATCACCCACGAAGGGCGGCCGACCGGTTACCATCTCGTAAAGCATGGCCCCCAGGGAGTACAGGTCGGCCTTATTTGTTACCTTGCCGCCCATTGCCTGCTCCGGCGGCATGTAGGACACCGTACCGACCATCATTCCGGATTGTGTCAGACGGGAAAGGTCCACGGCTACAGCCAAGCCGAAGTCGCCTATCTTGGCGGTACCGTCGGCACTCAGCCAGACATTGCCCGGCTTTAGGTCGCGATGGATGATTCCTTTGGAGTGGGCAAACTCCAGACCTTGGCAGACACACTTACCGATGCCGATAGCCTTATCAAGAGGCAGCCGGTGCTCGGTCGCCTTCTCGATTAGCCCCTCGACATCGCCGCCGACCATGACGGGGAGTACAATATAGGGTTGTCCTTCGTGCTCCCCCATATCGTGTATGGTGACGATATTGGGGTGGTCGCCAAGACGTCCCATAGCCTGGGCCTCGCGGGTGATGCGCGTGCGGGACTTATCGTCCAGCTTCTCGGTCTTTATCAGGGCGAAGGCAACATCCCGGTCCAGTACAGTATCACGGGTCAGGTAGACCTTCTTCTTGCCGCCCTCGCCGAGAAACTTATTGACCTGATAGCGGCCACCGGCAAAAGATGTCGGTTCGGGTGAGGTTGGCTTTGTGGGTGGTGGTGTTGCTTCGACCAGCGAATGAGCACACTTCTCACAAAAGGCACTATCCGAGGGATTCGTATGACCACAATGCGGGCATACAAGCTCTGAACGGAGCGACTGACCGCATCTCCTGCAAAACTCCGCTCCCTCACGGTTCGTATGACCACAGCGTGGGCACTTCATGTAAAGCACCTCCCCGCAGGTGCTGCTCCAGTCTACAACTGCGGATTATATAAGTCAAGGTACTTACCAGTTGGGAGCCCACACTGCACAAAATAGCGAATTGTTGGCTATCCGTTGCACACCCTAGTCATCACTGCTACAATTACCTTTGCTGAGAGTTAGGTGGTTAAATAGTCAGACTAAAAGTCAGTTCAAAAGTTCTGCCTATTGTCACCCCAGCTCCACCATTTTAGCTTATTGCCATTCTCTCGACTCATCGTTGTAGGAAAAGTCATTGCAAGAATACACCGAGCGATTGGGTTATGCACCCTTAGGCAGACTGCTGCTCCGTTTGAGTCTGCCCAGCATAGCCGCCACGGTAACCCTCAGTCTTTATAACATCGTTGACACCTTCTGGGTTTCGAAATTAGGTCATGAAGCTATCGCCGCATTGACGATAGTGTTTCCCTACCAGATTCTTGTTATCGCTCTGGGAGTTGGCACCGGAATCGGTATCGCGGCTCTTGTTTCCCGACGGTTCGGCGAAAATAATCCCGAAGCCACCAATCATGTAGCCGGACAGACATTCTTCTTGAGTGTCTTTTGGGGTCTCATCTTCATGATGTTTGCCGTTTTCTTCTCGGAGGGTATCCTGACCACATTCGGAGCCACACCGGATATTATGGAATATGGCACCCAATATCTGGTTATCACTGCTTATGGAGCACCCCAGGTAATTTTCGCCCTGGTAGCCAGCAACCTTATCCGCGGGTCGGGTGATGCCATAAAACCAATGATTATTATGATTACCGCAAGCGCCATCAATATTATTCTGGACCCCTTTATGATTCTCGGTCTCGGACCCTTCCCGGAAATGGGCGTCCGTGGCGCGGCGCTGGCTACGGTTATCGCTCAGTCGTTCGGGGCTATACTCGCCCTTTATTACCTCCTGGCTCACAGGACGGCTTTCCGGATAAGGGTCGGTCACCTCAGGCCTAATATGCCCATATTGGGCGATATTTACCGTGTCGGTGCTCCGTCAAGCATACTGGAAATAACGGAGAGCCTTTGCTTTATCCTGTTCAATATAGCCGTGTCCTCTTTTGGGTCGATAGCTATTGCCGCCGTTGGTATAGTTCTGCGCATTGCCGACCTTGCTTTTATGCCTATCATCGGTCTGTCCCACGGGCTGCTGCCTATTATCGGCTTCAATTTCGGTGCCGGTTACCTCAAGCGCTTGTGGAAAGCGGTAAAACTGGCCTCGGTAGGCATTATGTTAGCGCTCGGCGTTATCACACTATTTATCGAGATTTTTGCCCCCCAGATTGTGGGCATCTTCAGCGATAATCCAGAATTGCTAACGATAACCGTACCGGCAATGCGCATAATGCTGTCGGCAATGCTTTTAATAGGCCCGAGCGTTATGTTTATTACCACCTTTCAGGGTTTGTCCAAAGGCACGATGGCCCTGATTCTGTCACTGGTTCGCCAGTTTATCTTCTTCCTTCCCCTGTTATACCTTCTGCGCTATCTTCTGGGACTGCACGGAGTCTGGTTGTCGTTACCGGCTTCGGATGTCCTCGGCTTTATAGTGACCTTTTCGATTCTCTACCGGGAATACAGGAGACAACGAAAAAGCGCTAAGTGGTCGGGCGGTCCTTTAGCGGCGAGCTGATGCTGCAGTGGGGAAGTTATAAAAAAGTGAGGGTGTCGGGCTAAATTTTAGTTTAGCCGAGGGCGTTTCTCAGTCCCTTGACGAACTCTCCCACCTGCGGCATGTCCCCGGACTCCATGAGCTGAATGATGCGGCTGCCCACAATGACCCCGTCGGCCAGGCGGGCGACGCGCTTTGCCTGCGACGGTGTCGATATGCCAAAGCCGACACAGAGGGGCTGGGCGACTAACTCCCTGACGCGGGTGACGAATACCTCCAGGTCGGCGGGCAGCTTATCACGGGCGCCGGTAACGCCCGTCACCGAGACCAGGTAGATGAAGCCGCGCGACCTTTGCCCCACCAGCTTGATGCGCTCCTCGGGGCTGGTGGGGGCCAGAAGATAGATGAGGTCGAGGTCTTGCTTTTTAGTTATAGCTTCAAGGTCGGCGCCTTCTTGGGGGGGGAGGTCGGGGATGATCAAGCCATCGATGCCGGCGCCCACGCAGGCACTGCAAAACTCCTCTAATCCGTAGTGAAACACCGGGTTGTAGTAGGTCATAAAGACGAGGGGGATGTCCACCTTTGCTCTTAACTTCTTGGCGACGTCAAGGCAGATTTGGGGGGTAACGCCTTTTTGCAGGGCGTGGAAGCTGGACCTTTGTATGGTGACGCCGTCGGCCAGGGGGTCGGAGAAGGGTATGCCCAATTCAACGATGTCGGCGCCGTTTTGAGCCAGCAGGGGGACTACCTTCAGGGTGGCTTCAATGGTGGGATAGCCCACGGTGACGTAGGGAATTAAGGCTTTACGGTCGCGCCGACTGAATACAGAGGCGATTCTGCTCATAGCTCCACCCCCAGCTCTTTGGCCACGATGTCCATGTCCTTATCGCCGCGGCCGGAGAGGTTGACTACGATAATTTGCTCCTTGTCCAGTGATTTAGCCATCTGAGCCGCGTGGTAGATGGCGTGGGCGGGTTCCAGGGCGGGGACGATGCCCTCGGTCTTGCCGAGGAGCTGAAAGCCCTCCAGCGCTTCTTGGTCGGTCACCGCCACGTACTCGGCGCGGCGGCTGTCTTTGAGATAGCTGTGCTCGGGACCGACACCGGGGTAATCCAAACCCGCCGAGACGCTGTGCGTTTCTCTAATCTGGCCGCCCTCGTCCTGAAGGACATAGGACTTGGTGCCGTGGAGGACGCCCACCGTTCCCGCCATCAAGGGGGCGGCGTGCTGGCCGCTTTCGATGCCCCGGCCCGCCGCCTCGACGCCGATTAGTCGGACATCCTTGTCATCCAGGAAGGGGTAGAAGATGCCGATGGCGTTGCTGCCGCCGCCGACGCAGGCGACGATGTAATTGGGTAGACGTTTGGTCTGGGCTAAAATCTGCTCCTTTGTCTCCTTACCGATGACGGCCTGGAAGTCCCTGACCATGGCGGGGTAGGGGGCGGGGCCGACCACCGAGCCCAAAAGATAGTAGGTGTCGGGGTTGGTCACCCAGTCCCTGATGGCTTCATTTATTGCGTCCTTGAGGGTGCGGCTGCCGCTGGAAACAGTCCTGACCTCGGCGCCCATCAATCTCATCCGAAAGACGTTGAGGGACTGGCGCTGGACGTCTTCTTCGCCCATATAGACGATGCAGTCCAGGCCCAGCATGGCGCAGACAGCCGCTGCCGCCACCCCGTGCTGACCGGCGCCGGTCTCGGCGATGATGCGACGCTTGCCCATCTTTTTGGCCAGCAAGCCCTGTCCCAGAGCATTATTAATCTTATGGGCGCCCGTGTGAGCCAGGTCTTCCCGTTTAAGAAAAATCCGGGCGCCGCCGCAGTGCTGGGTCAAGCCTTTAGCTAGATAGAGTGGCGTTGGCCGGCCCGAATAGTCGCGGGATAATGTCTCGAACTGGCGCCAGAAGTCCTTATCGTCCTTTGCCTTCCGGTAGGCTTGGCTAAGCTCGTCGAGGACGGGCATCAGGGTTTCGGGGACGAACTGCCCGCCGTAGTCTCCGAAGTATCCCCTTTCGTCTTTCATAGGTTTTTCTCCTTAAGGTAGGCGCTGAAGTTGCGCTTCATTTCGTTGATGTGGTCGCCGCCGAACTTTTCTATTATGGCTTCGCCCAAGACCAGCGCCAGCATGGCTTCGGCGATGACGCCCGCGCGGGGGACGGCGCAGATGTCGGAGCGCTCCACGCTGGCTTTCGCCGACTTACGGGTGGCCATATCCACCGTTTCCAGCGGCTCGCCGAGGGTGGAGATGGGCTTGTGGTAGACGCGGCAGACGATATTTTGGCCGTTAGTCATGCCGCCCTCTATGCCGCCGCTATTGTTGGTCTTACGGGTGAAGCGGGTGCCCTTGGGACTAATGGGGTCGTGAAATTCGGAGCCGAACATAGCCGCTCCGCTAATAGCGTTGCCGATTTCAACCGCTTTTGCCGAGGGGATACTTGATAAGGCCTGGGCGATTTTGCCGTCGAGGCGGCGGTCGTAGTGCATAACGCTGCCCAG
>SOKR01000042.1 GCA_004375675.1 Dehalococcoidia bacterium | reverse complement strand
TAGTCGGCAAAGTCGGACATCACCTGCTTGTTATAATCATCCCCCTGGTAACAGGTGGGGATATGGTCGGCGATATCGAAGCCCGCCGAACGGCGCATGGTCTGTAGTCTTCTAACTATTTCTCTCGCCACCCCCTCAGACAAAAGCTCATCAGAAAGCTCAGTGGAGACCGCTACCAAATAAACTCCACCCCCACTGCGAGGCCAGTAGCCTTTCTTCTTGTCAACATCTCCCTCCAGCCCAGCGACTACATAACCATGACCGTCAAGCTCTGCCACTTTCTTAAACCCAAAATCGTAACCAAATTTCAGGTCTTTGGCATTGAGTTCTTCTAATACTTGGGATTTGAGCCGTTCCAGAACTTTTTCTTCGCCGCTACCAGCGATACTGACCACGACACAAGCTACAGGCTGGCGCACCTTAATACCCGCTTTACTACGCGCCGCCCGCCCCAGACTGGCGATTCTCATCACAAGTTGGGTATCAGCCGCCAGCGTCTTATCGATTTTAGTCTTATCGGCAACAGGGAAATCGGCTAAATGCACGCTCTCCGGGGCCTCGGGCGAAATCGAAACGACCAGGTTTTGATACATCTCCTCGGCTAAAAACGGGGTAAAAGGCGCCAGCAGCTTGGCCAGCGTCACCAGGCATTGGTACAGCGTGTTGTATGCCGCCAGCTTATCGGCGTCGCTCTCGCTCTTCCAGAAGCGCCGACGGCTGCGGCGCACATACCAGTTAGACAGCTCGTCAACGAAGCCTTCAATCTTTCTCCCCGCCTCGGTGGGGTTATAGCCCTCCAGCCCCCCATCGACATCGGCGATAAGCTGGTTAAGCTCTGAAGCAATCCAGCGGTCGAGCTCCGATTTCTCCGATGCAGTTCCTTCTTTTTCGGGGGTAAACTGGTCGATATTGGCGTAGGTAACGAAGAACGAATAAACATTCCACAGGGTAGACAAAAAGCGGCGGCTCACCTCGGCAACCATACTTTCATCGAAGCGATAGACATTACCCGCCGCCGTGCTGGTGAAGAAATACCAGCGCAGGGCATCGACACCGTACTTATTGATGACCGCCCAGGGCTCAATAATATTCCCCTTGGCCTTGCTCATCTTCTCCCCTTTAGCGTCGAGGACATGCCCCAGGCAGATAACGTTGCTGTAACAGCGCTTATTAAAGAGCAGGGTTGATATGGCGTGCAGGCTGTAGAACCAGCCCCTCGTCTGGTCGACCGCCTCGCTGATAAAATCGGCGGGGAAGCGCCCGTCCTCAAGCAACGTTTCATTCTCAAAGGGATAGTGGTGCTGGGCTATGGGCATGGCTCCGGAATCGAACCAGCAGTCGATTACTTCGGTAACCCGCCGCATCTTCTCCCCGCATTTTTGACAATCGAAGGTCAGCTCGTCGACAAAGGGTCGGTGCAAGTCCAGAGGCTCTTTGAAGCCGGAAAAGCCCGCCTTATCTTTAAGCTCTTGCACACCGCCTATGCACTCGTAATTATTACACTCAGGATTCTCACAGCGCCAGACCGGCAGCGGCGTCCCCCAATAACGCTCACGGGAGAAGGCCCAGTCAACATTATTCTCCAGCCAGTCGCCGAAGCGCCCATACTTGATGTGCTCCGGGTACCAGTTTATCTCGTCGTTGCGGGCAATCAGGTCTTTTTTGACCGCCGTCGTGCGGATATACCAGGTCTGCTTGGCATAGTAGAGCAGCGGCGTTTCGCAGCGCCAGCAGAAGGGATAGGTGTGCCTTATCGTCTCGCTACGGAAAAGAAGTCCTCTTGACTTCAGGTCAGCGATAATATCTTCATCGGCGTCTTTGACAAACTTGCCAGAGAAGGGATAGTTCCCGATGACATTGCCCTGCAAGTCAACGGTATGGACAAAGTCCAGCTGCTCGGCCAGACCCGCTTCGTAGTCAACCTCGCCGTAAGCCGGCGCCATGTGCACTATCCCCATCCCCTCCTCCAGAGAGACGAAATCGGTGGCGATAACCCTGTAGGTCAGGGCAGCGGTTGCCTTTTGCAACGGCAGTCCTTCACTCATAAGCCGTCTTTCAACACCGAACTCGTGAGGATTAAACAATGGTTCGTATTCGACGCCGACCAGCTCGCTTCCCTGCAACCGTTTTACCACCCTGTAGCCCTCAAGCCCCACCACCCCCACCAGCGCCGCCGCCATGACCAGGTAATCACTTTCCCCCCTCAAAACAGCGTAGTCGGCATCGGCAGCTACAGCCAGAGCCGTATTCCCCGGCAATGTCCAGGGCGTCGTCGTCCACGCAAGCATATAGACAGGCTTATCCGAGGGCAGCTTAGCTGATGCCTTCGCCACCTTGAACTTTATGTAAACCGATGGGTCGTCGGCATCCTCATAGCCGAGGGCGACCTCGTGGGACGAAAGCGAGGTGCCGCAGCGGGGGCAGTGGGGGGTAACCTTATAGCCCTGGTAGATTAAACCCTTATCCCACATCCCCTTTATCGCCCACCAGACAGTCTCGATATAGTCGTTCTTCATGGTTACGTAGGCTTTATCCAGGTCGACCCAGAGGGCGATGCGCTCGGTCATCGCCTCCCACTCTTTGAGGTAGCTGAAGACGCTCTCACGGCAGCGGGCGTTAAACCTATCGATGCCGTAGCGCTCGATGTCCTTCTTGCTGCTAAGCCCCAACTCCTTCTCCACCTCCAGCTCTATAGGCAGACCGTGAGTATCCCAGCCGCCGATGCGGGGGGCATAATAGCCCTTCATCGTCTTATAGCGGGGGATAATGTCCTTAAACACTCGCGCCAGCACGTGGTGTATCCCCGGGCTGCCGTTAGCCGTCGGCGGTCCCTCATAGAAGACAAAGAGAGGGCCGTCCCGCCGTGCCTCCAGGCTGCGTTCGAAGATATTTCTATCCTTCCACAGCTCAAGGATTTTCTCCTCGGCTTGCGGAAAATTCACCTTACTGCCGACAGGCTCAAACATAAAACCCCCGTATATTAAAAAATCCCGCCCTCTAGGGACGGGATTCTACCCGCGGTACCACCCTATTTCCCCCGCTATCAAGCAAGGGCACTCCTTCCAGGGCACATTCTAATGCCCCCGTCAGTGATAACGGTTGACGCTACCGACCAAGTCTACTAGTCCTTCTGCTGAAGGACATTCGGTTGGTGGCTCGGGAGTGATTTTCAGGGGACGTCAACGTCTGCTTTCACCCCACCAGACTCGCTTTAGTGCCCGCTCTCCCCCTACTCCTCTCCGTCACTGCCTTTACCGCTAAAGGTTAGCACAGCTCGAAAAATAAAACAAGCCGCTTATATCCAGAGTCAACGGCGTTCCCACCACTCGGGGTATATCTGCATCAGCACCGGCGATGGGTCACACAAAGGCCCAAGATAGGCAACAGGGTAGCCAATGCCCCTTGCCTTAAGCGCCTGCAATCCTTCGACCGCCTTGGACATCGTTCCCGGTGGCAATGCCATAACCAGCTCATCCTCGGTAACGGCGCCGAACGACCTCTCGCCCAGACAGGGAATAGCCAGGGCGGGCTTGCCGGTGGTATAACACTGCGCCAGGCCATCGGCGCAAGACCCCTCCCCGATGAAGAAAAACTGAAAGCGCTCGTAGTCCTTAAACTGGAGCCCGTTCATGAGCAACATCATCTGCGCCGGGTTAGCGTAGATGAGGATGACATCGGGCTCGAATTTCCCCGCCGCCAGCGGGGCGAGCACGAGGGCTTCTCCGGGCGGGACTGTGGGGTAGACCGCCATTTGCTTTCTGGCTTCTTCCACGT
>SOKR01000111.1 GCA_004375675.1 Dehalococcoidia bacterium | reverse complement strand
CTTTATGTCCTGACTCGCCGAAATACCCGCCGAAACCGAGATAAAACCCCCCAAAAGCGTTAGCCCCCCCGCCCCCCGAAAGCGTCCTTCTTCAGCAAAAGCGCCAAAGATAGTCGGCGGCTCTCTGGAGGCATCCATCACCACCCTCAAGGGGGTCAGCGCGGCGATGGCGGCTAAGTTCGACCGCCTGGGCGTCAAGACCATCCGCGACCTGCTCTATTTCTTCCCCCACCGCCACCTCGACTACAGCCAGCGCAAACACATCTCCGACCTCGCTGAGGGCGAAGAGCAGACCATTATGGCTAACGTCTGGCAGGCTCAGGAAACCAGGCTGGGGGGGAGACGCAGCACCGAGGCCATTGTCGGCGACGAGACGGGCAACGTCAGGGTGGTCTGGTTCAACAACCCCTATGTCGCCAAAAGCCTGCCCACCAACGCCCAGGTGGTCATCAGCGGCCGGGTGGGCGTCTTCGGCGGACGGCACGTCTTCGAGTCCCCGGAGTGGGAATTACTTGAGGACAAAGAGCTGGTACACACCGGGCGTCTGGTACCGCTATATTCTTTGACACAGGGGCTCAAGCCCCGCCAGGTGAGAAAGCTGATGAAAGCGGTGGTAGATAGTTTTTCGGACAAGGTGGAAGACTTTTTGCCCCCCGAGCTGATAAAACGCTGCAAGCTCTTAGCACTGCCTCAGGCGATAGCTCAAGCTCACTACCCCGAGGACGAGACGGTCAAGAATAACGCCCGCCACCGCCTCGCTTTCGACGAGCTCTTTATCCTGCAACTGGGGGTGCTGGGCAAAAAGCACGAGTGGCAGGAGAGCCAGCCGGGCAACCCTCTTAGTCCCCAGCCCGCCCCCCTCGACGCTTTCCTGAAGTCTTTACCCTTCGAGCTTACCAGTGCCCAGCAAAAGGTGCTCAAAGAACTCTTAGCCGATTTAGAGAAACCGATACCGATGTCCCGCCTGCTTCAGGGCGAAGTGGGCAGCGGCAAGACGGTGGTGGCGACGGCGGCTTTGCTCGTTGCCGCCGCCAACGGTTATCAGGGCGCCTTCATGGCCCCCACCGAGATTCTGGCCGAGCAGCACTTCACTAATGTCGGCCAGCTCTTATCAAGGACCGGCAAGCAAATCGCCGAAGAAGATAACCTTCGCACCTACTCCGGAGTCCTGGACCGCCCGCTTACGGTGGCGCTGCTTATCGGTGACCTGAAACAGGCAAGAAAGCAGGAAATACAGCAGCAAATCGCCGCTGGCGAAATAGATATTATCATCGGCACCCACGCCCTCATCCAGAAAGAGGTCGACTTCACTAAATTGAGCCTGGTCGTGGTCGACGAGCAGCACCGCTTCGGCGTTGAGCAGCGCTCGGCGCTACGCCAGAAAGGCTTTAACCCCCACGTGCTGGTGATGACGGCCACCCCCATCCCCCGCACCCTGGCGCTGACCCTCTACGGCGACCTCGACCTCTCCGTTATCGACGAGCTCCCCCCGGGCCGGCAGGCGGTCAAGACCAAATGGCTCAAGCCCGAGCAGCGCGACAGCGCCTACACCTTCCTGCGCCGCCAGGTCACCGAAGGCAGGCAGGCGTTTATCGTCTGTCCCCTGGTCGAGGAATCAGAGGCGATTCAGGCCAAGGCGGCGGTTGCCGAATACGAGCGCCTCTCCGGCGAGGTCTTCCCCGACCTGAAACTGGGCTTGATTCACGGGCGGCTGTCGGCGGTGGAAAAAGATAAGGTAATGCACCGGTTCCGCTCCGGGGAATTACAGGTGCTGGTCTCGACGCCGGTGGTCGAGGTGGGCATCGATGTCCCCAACGCCACTGTCATGCTCGTGGAAAGCGCCGACCGCTTCGGGCTTTCCCAGCTCCACCAGTTCCGCGGCCGGGTGGGGCGGGGCAGCCACCAGAGCTACTGCATGCTCCTGGCCGAGAACCCCTCGGAAATAGGCAGAGAACGGCTCGACATAATCGAGAAGGTTCAGGACGGCTTTCAGCTTGCCGAGGAAGACCTCAGGCTGCGCGGCCCCGGAGATTTCTTCGGCACTCGCCAGAGCGGGCTGCCCGACCTGCGTATGGCTAAGCTCTCCGATGTCGCCCTCCTGGAGCTCGCCCGCACCGAGGCAATTCGGCTCTTTGAGAAAGACCCGGGCTTGAAAAAACCCGCCCACGCCCCCCTGGCTCAAGAGCTGGGCCGGGTATGGCAGGGTGGGGGTGAATTGAGTTAGTTTGTGCTATAATAAGACTTCTTAAAATGATTAGACGAAGAATTGTCAAGCTGCTCACCAAGGCGGCGAACGAGGCGCAAAAGTCGGGCAAACTACCCTCGGTGGCGTTACCCGAAATCACTATCGAACACCCCCAGAACCCCGAGCACGGCGACTATGCTTCGAGTTTTCCCCTGAAACTGGCCCGCACCATCGGCGTCAAGCCGCTGACTATTGCTCAAGACGTAGCCGACCTTATTACCCCTACCCCCGAAATTGAAAAAATAACCGTGGCTCCGCCCGGATTCATCAACTTCACCCTCAACAACGGCTGGCTGACCGGGCAGGTGGACTCTATCCTGACGGCGGGCGAGTCCTACGGCAACATCGACCTGGGCAAGGGCAGCCGCGTCCAGCTTGAGTTCGTTAGCGTCAACCCCACCGGCCCCCTCCATGTGGGGCATGGGCGGGGGGCAATCCTGGGCAGCACGCTGGCTGATGTCCTGGCGGCGGCGGGCTACGATGTGGAAAAGGAATACTACCTCAACGACGCGGGCAGCCAGATGGCTGCCTTCTACCGTTCGCTCTACGCCCGCTACCAGCAGTGTCTGGGCAAAGAAGCCGAGATGCCCGCCGACGGCTATTTCGGCCAATATATGGTCGAACTGGCGGAGGAGATTGCCGCCGAGCAAAAAGACCGTTTTCTCTCCCTCCCCCCCGAAGAGGCGATAGCCGAACTGGGCAAGCTGGGGATGGAAAAGATAATGGCGCAAATCAGGGGCGACCTGGAATTGCTGCGGGTGAGCTTCGACGTCTGGTTCAGCGAGCAGAGCCTCTACGATAGAGGCCAGTATAAAAAGGTGATGTCGCTGCTGCAAAAAGGCGGTTATATCGCCGAAAAGGCAAACGCCACCTGGTTCGTCTCAACCGCTTTGGGTGAAGACAAAGACAATGTCGTGGTGCGCAGCGACGGCTCGCCCACCTATTTCGCCGCCGACATTGCCTATCACTATAACAAGTTCGTCGAGCGCAGGTTCGATAAGGTCATCAACATCTGGGGCGCCGACCACCAGGGCCATATCTCCCGTATGAAGGTGGTGGTGGCGGCTCTGGGCATCGCCCCCGAGCGCCTTGAGGTCATCATCTCCCAGATGGTCTCCCTGCGCCGCGGCAAAGAGCTGGTCAAGATCTCCAAGCGCAGCGGCGACATCATTACCCTGCGCGAGGTAATCGACGAGGTCGGTGCCGACGCCTGCCGCTTCTTCTTCGTCTCCCGCACCGCCGACAGCCAGATGGACTTTGATTTGGAGCTGGCCAAGAAGCAGTCCGCCGATAACCCGGTTTACTATGTGCAGTACGCCCACGCCCGCATTGCCAGCATATTACGTCTGGCCGAAGAGAAGGGCATCGACTGCTCCGACGGCGACGTCTCTTTGCTCACCGCCGAGCCCGAGCTGACGCTGATCCGCAAGATGCTGCTCTTACCCGAGATGATCGAAGTCGTCGCCCTCACGCTGGAACCCCACCACCTCGCCTACTACGCCCAGGACCTGGCCACCGTCTTCCACAGCTTCTATATGCAGTGCCGCGTGGTAACCGACGATGAAAAGATGAC
>SOKR01000084.1 GCA_004375675.1 Dehalococcoidia bacterium | reverse complement strand
CCACTCTTTGCGGTGCAGCTCCATGAGGATAAAGCTGTAGCCGTCTTTTTTGAGGTGGCCGTAGGGGGTAAAGCCGCACCTGGCGAAGCACTTTTGCGCCCGCCTGTTGGAGACCAGTGTCTTGAGGTAGAGGCGGTTGAGCTTGGTTCGCTGAAAGGCATAGTCGAGCAGAGCGGCGACGGCGTCGCTGCCGTAGCCCTGGTCCCAGTAGTCGCGGTCGCCAATCATAATGCCCAGCTCGGCTTCCTTCTTATCATTATCGATGCCGTAGTAGGTGCAGTTGCCGATGTGCTTGCCTTCCCCGGTCTCGATAGCGAACTGGTGCCTGATGGTGGGGGGATAGCGCAGGTCGCTGGTATAAGCCGCCAGGTACTGGGGGAAGGTAGTGGTGGGGAGGGGGGCGGCATCGAGCTCAGCCAGTTCGGCGTCGGTGAGCCAGGCGTAATCGTCGGCGGCGTCGGCCAGTCTTTTTTCCCTGAGCTTAACCTTGTCGCCAGAAATCATACTACTCTTAATCTTCACATTCGGAAGGAGAGGGGGTCTTCGCCCGCTCCCAGCTCTTTGAGCGCCTCTTCCGCCGCCTGCTGGATTACCTCGCTATCGTCGGTGAGGCAGCGCTCCAGGCTGTCTTTAGCCTCGGGGCCGCCTATCCTGCCCAGCGCTTGTATGGCAGCCATCTGGACATCGACATCGAAGTCGGTGGTAAGCTCACTTAAGTAAGGGGCGGTTTCCTTCTCCCCCAGCTCGCCGCAGGCGCTGGCGGCTTCGTAGCGTATCTCGGCGTCGGCGCTGGTCAGTTCCTTTATTAATATGGGCAGCCAGCGCGGGTCGCAGTTCTTGCTCATGGCGAAGATGGCGCTGGTCTTGAGCCTGGGCACGTTGCTTCGGTAGGCCCGGGCGATGGCTTTTTCCATCTGGGGGAGGCTTAAGGGCGCCGCGGCTTCCAGAGCACGGCGCTTGATTTCTAGGGAACGGCTGGTATCTTCAATGACGTCGAGCAGGGCGCGGCAGACCCTGGTCTTATGTTTGGGGCGGAGCTTTTCCAGCTCGGCGAGCAGGGCGAACTTGCCCAGCGCGGTGGCTGCCGTCGCCTGGACTTTCTCCGGGTTTTCTGGCGCTAGTAGCTCGATGAGGGGGTCGATGAGGCAGGTCTCCTCGCTTTCCCACAAGCCCTCGATAGCCTTGCTTTGCACATCGGTGTCTTCGTCCTTGAGGCGTTTCTTGAAGATGTCGTCGAAGTCGAGCTCAAAGTTGTCCTCGGCCAGCTCGACGAGTCGATAGATAATCTGCCGCCGCCGTTTCGGCTCGATTGTTTTCCATGTCTGCTCGAAGAGCACCAGCTCCTGTGCGTTGAGGTTGGATAGCTCCGCCAGCTTGGATCTGAGCAGGGGCTTGGCGCTATCACCTATGGCGGCAATGGCCTCTTCGACGGGCAGTGGCACAGCCTAGTCCTCCTCTGCTTCGTCTTCTTCATCGTATTCCCAGATGGGGCGGGTGAAATTATCTATATATTCTCCCATCGCCTCGGCGGCGACCTGCTTGAGCCTGTCGGCGGCTTCGTTGGCAATCTGGGTAAGCTCGCCGATGTCTACTTCTATATTCAGCATTTTGGTCAGCACCTGGAGCACCGCCAGGGCGGCTACCGGGTTCTGGATGCGGGTGGCGTGCATGGGCACCTCGCCGAGGAGGCAGATGCCCTCGATGTTTCTCTCCTTGGTGACGCCGAGCAACAGGCCGTTTAAGCCCGCAATCTGGAGGTTCCCCCGCTGCACCAGCTCGTATTTCTCCAGCTCTTCCGCCATGTGGGGGCTGGTGACGACGCCCCATACCCGGGGCTGCTCGGTGTGGTGGATGCGGCTCAGGGCGGCGGCGCAGGTGTATATCCGCTTTGCCTGGAACCTTACGCCGACATCGAGGACGCAGTTAGCCAGCTCGTAGCCCTTGGTGATGGGCTGGTCTTCGCCGATGAAGAGTATGACATCGTTGCCCCCGCCCGGGTTTTTCCAGTAGTAGAAGCGGCTCTCGGGGAACTGGGGGGCTTCGATGACGTTGTCCTTAGCCACCACCCCGATGGCGTCGAAGAAGTAGGACGGTTCGATTTCGCCCAGCTCTTTGAAGTCCAGCTTTCTCTTCAGGTAGGTGGCTACTATAAGGGAGACGTCGCCGATGCCGGGCCAGGAGGCCAGCATGACCGGGTTTTTAAGTTTGGGGCGGGCGTATATTTTGATTATGTTTTTCATTGGTTATTCCTTACTTGCCACCGACAGGCGGGGGCAGTAGAGGGGTGGGGTGTTGACCACGCCGCTGACCCACTTGGGCTGGCTGCCGATAGCGCTAATCTCCTTGAGGAGTTGATAGACGTTGCCCGATACCATGGTGTTCTTCACCCTACCTACTATTTTACCACTTTCTATCTTATAACCTAAGAGGACATTGCCGCTGAAGTCGCCGCCGAGGATATTGCCCTGCTCGGCGCCCATGAGCTGCTCGATGACTAGCCCTTCCTTGATATCGCCGACCATGTCGTCAAAGCTGGCTTTGCCGGGGGCGATGACCAGTGTGCTGGGGGAGGGGAGGGGGAGCCCGCCACCGCGGCTGGCGTTGCCGGTGCTTTTAGTATTAGCTAAGGCGGCGGTCTGCAAATCATAGAGAAAGCTGGCAACCACTCCCTTTTCAATCAGGGGCGTGCGTTGGCTGGGGACGCCTTCGTCATCGCAGGGGCGGCTGTGGGGGCGGTAGGCGATGGTGGGGTCGTCCCAGAGCGATAGTTTAGTGTCAAAAACCTGCTTGCCGAGTTTCTGGCCGATGGGGGAAACGCCTTCGAGGACGGTCTTGCCGTTGAAAGCCGCCATCAATGGAGAAAGCAGGGCGCTGGCGACACCTTCGGGGGTAAAGATTACGGGCAGTTGTTTGGTGGGGGCCGACGCCTGGTTTTTAGCCAGGTCCAACTGCCGGAGCACCACCTTGGCTATCTCGCCGACCTCGGTCAGGGGGTGGCCGGAGCTCTGGCCCTCGCCGACGAAGAGCATGTCGGTGCCCCGAGTCAGGTTGCCGACAACGCCTATGCTAAAAATGCTCTGTTTATAGCTCGCCTGCCCGCCGCGGGAGTTCATAATCCTGAGAGCGATGGTTTCTTTCTCCACCACCGCCTCGCAGATAATCTCCGGCGTGTGCTCGGTGATGAGGGCGATAAGCTCTTCGCCCAGCTGAGCCATTTTTTCGACGGAGACGGACTCCACGTCTGGGTCGAAGATTTCGACTTGGGGGTAGGGGGTGGCGGGGGGTAGTTCGAACTTCGCTTTGGTGCCGAAGCGGGCGGTTTCTAAAGCGTTTTCCACTAAGCCCTGAATATCACCGACATCGGTGCCGGTGGCGTAGCCGAGCCTGCCGTCCTTGATAATACGTAAGGCGACACTCGTGCTCTGCTTGCTCTGGATGTGCTTGAGGCGGTTGGCCTCGAACCGCACGGGGGTTTCCTCGGCGGAAACGAGAAAAACCTCGGCTTCTTCGGCGGCTTTTTTGGCTTGAGCCAGTATATTTTCCACTAGCTGCCTCCCACCAAACACTTAAGGATTCTGATGTGGGGGCTGCCGTTGGAGACGGGGAGGGGCATCTGCCCGCCTTTGCCGCAGCCGCCCCCCTGGTTCATATCCAGGTCGCTGCCGATAGCATCTATATTATTAAGGGTGATGAAGACATTGCCGGTGAGCACTACGGGTCGTAGCGCCTCGGCTATCTTACCGTTGCGTATCATATAGGCTTCGCCAGCGGAGAAGGTGAACATCTCCATGCTGGTGGTGCCGCCATACCAGTTCTTAACATATATCCCTTCTTTGATTTCCCCGA
>SOKR01000029.1 GCA_004375675.1 Dehalococcoidia bacterium | reverse complement strand
GCCAGCATCTTGACCAGCACGTGCAGCGAAGGCCCCGCCGTATCTTTAAGCGGGTCGCCCAGCGTATCGCCGACCACGGCTGCGGCATGGGTAGGCGAGCCCTTGCCGATTACCTTGCCCTGGTCGTCCTTGAGCTGTCCGTCCTCGATCATCTTCTTGGCGTTGTCCCAGGCGCCGCCGGCGTTGTTCATATAGGATGCCATCATAATACCGCCGATAGTGCCCACCATCAGCACGGCGGCCACGACCATAGCGGCGTCATAACCGGGGATAAAGCGGAAGATAACGCCGATGATAACCGGCCCCAGCACGGGCAAAAGGCCGGGGGCAATCATTTCCCGCAAGCCGGCGCGGGTGGTAATGTCCACCGCCCGGGCGTAATCGGGCTTGGACGTTCCCGCCAGAATCCCGGGGTCTTCACGGAACTGGCGGCGCACCTCCTCGATAATCTTGGAGGCCGTCCTGCCCACCGCCTTGATGGCCCAGGCGCTGAAGAGATAGACAATCATCACCGCCAGCAGGGCGCCGACGAAGACCTCGATGCGGGCGATGTCGACGACATTATAGAGTCCGACCTCGCCGAACTTGATGAAAGAGACCCTATCCAGGTAGGCCTGAAAGAGCAGGAAGGCGGCCAGGCCCGCCGAAACCATAGCGTAGCCCTTGGTCAGGGCTTTGGTGGTGTTGCCCACGGCATCCAGGCGGTCGGTCACCTTACGGACCTCAGGTCCCACGCCCGCCATCTGGTTAATGCCGTTGGCGTTATCGGTGATGGGCCCGAAGGTATCCATTGATAAGACGTAAGGGCAGGTCATGAGCATGCCCATGGTGGCCACGGCGGTGCCGAAAGCGCCCGCGCCGTGAACCCCGCTCATATCCCCCATCCAGAAGGAGAGCAGCAGCGAAATGCCGATAACCAGCGCAGTAGCCAGGGTAGTCTCGAAGCCCACCGCCGTGCCCATGATAATGTTGGTGGCGGGCCCCGTCTTGGAAGCTTCGGCGATGTCGCGCACCGGCTTGAAGCGCCACTCGGTGTAATACTGGGTGATAAAGACAATGGCCACGCTGGCGGCGATGCCGACAACGCCGGCACCGAAGAGCCACCAGCTATCCAGCATAAAGTAAACGGTAACCGCCAAGCCCACTATGGACAGGGCGATAGCCACGAAATAGCCTCGGTTAAGCGCGTTCATGACGTTCTCTTTTTCTTTAGCCCGCACGCAGAAAATACCAATCATGCTGGCGATCATGCCGAAGCCGCGAACGCAGAGAGGGAAAATTATCCAGGCGATGTTCTCGGTAGCGAGATAGGCGGCGATACCCAGTATCATGGCGCCGATGTTCTCCGCCGCCGTGGACTCGAAGAGGTCGGCGCCGCGCCCGGCGCAGTCGCCGACGTTATCACCCACCAGGTCGGCGATAACCGCCGGGTTACGCGGGTCGTCCTCGGGAATGCCGGACTCGACCTTACCAACCAGGTCGGCGCCCACGTCGGCAGCTTTGGTATAAATACCGCCGCCGAGCTGGGCAAAGAGGGCAACGAAGCTGGCGCCGAAGCCGAAGCCGACGATAAGGTGCGGCGCAATCTCCGGGTTACTGGCGCCGCCGTAGGCGAAGAAGATAACGGTGACGCCGATAAGGCTCAGGGCAGTGATAAGAAAGCCGGAAACAGCCCCGCCGCGCAGGGCGACGTTGACCGCCTCGGTAAGGCTCTTCTGGGCGGCGGCGGCACAGCGCGCGTTCGATTTAACGGCAATGTACATGCCGATGAAACCAGCCACCCCGGAGCATATGGCGCCCACCAGAAAGGCGACGCCGGTGCGCCAGCCGATATCAAGCGCGCTCAAACCCTCCACCTCGGTCCCTCCCAACACCCCCACCAGGACACCGATGATTATGGCAATGGCTACCGAGTAGATAGCGATAGTGCTGTACTGGCGCTTCAAGAAAGCCCAGGCAGCCTGAAAGATAATGTCCCCGATTTCTTTCATTTTGGGCGTGCCCATGGAACGCTTAAGCACATCCCTGGCCAAAAATATAGCGAAGATTACCGTTATGATTCCCGCCGCGGGCACAACCCAAAAAATAGCTGGCATATCGCCTCCTTTTTGGTAAATAGTCGTCAGGATTATACCACAGCAATTCGGCGAGGACAAAAAACTCTGGGGGTGGGGAGTAAGCCCCCCAGCGGATTTTTAAGGCGCAGCCTTAAAGGGCGGGAGGGTGGGAAAAATAAGTTGGTGGGGAGGGGCATAAGTCGAAGAAAACATTGCCTCTTTAGGCTGGCTCTGCTATGCTTAACCAGAAAGATGGCGACTAATAAAAGCACCTTTCGCCGTGCCGATTACCTCAAGATTACCGTCTTCGGTTTTGCCCTGGCTGCCCTCTGGGGCAGCCTGCATACCATTATCATTCCCGCGCGCCTGCTCGACTTCGTGCCGCTAGCGGAAAAAAGCACCTACCTGGGGCTGCTCACCTTCGCCGGTTTAATGCTGGCTATAATCGTCCAGCCCATAGCCGGCGCCATCAGCGACCGTTCCGGCTTCAACTGGGGACGCCGCCGCCCCTTTATCCTGGTGGGCACGCTGGTGGCGATGCTCTTCCTGGCGGGAATCGGCTGGGTCGGCAGCTTCCTGGCCGTCTTCGTTATCTACTGCCTGCTCCAGATTGCCTCCAACACCACCCAGGGCCCCTATTTAGCCTTTATCCCCGACATGGTGCCCCCGGGCAAGCGGGGGCTGGCTTCGGGGGTCAAGGGCTTCCTGGAGATAGCCGGTGGGGTCGCCCTGCTCTATCCCATAGCCATCTTTATGGACCGCCACGCCGCGGGCGACGGTGGCTTATGGCTCTGGCTGTCGCTGGCGATGCTGGGGGCTATCCTGCTGGCGGCGATGGTCATCACCATCCTCACCGTCCGGGAACGCCCCGGCAAGGCAGCCCACCTCCCTCTATTCTCCACCATTTATAGGAGCTTCAAGATTAAGGCCAGGGCGCACCGCGATTTTATCTGGTTCATCATCTCCCGCCTCTTTATCATGATGGCTTTCACCACCCTCCAGACCTTCGCCATGTACTTCATAATGGATGTCACCGGTGTTCCCGACCCCGCCGCTGCCACCGCCCGCTTCTCCATAGTGGCTATAGCCGGCATGCTCATTGTTGCCTATCCCGCGGGTCGGCTCTCGGACCGGGTGGGCCGCCGCCCCATTGCCCTCGCGGCGGGGCTGCTCGGCGCGGTGGCCATTGCGCTCATTTATTTAAGCGGGCAAAACCTAACGCTGATAATGCTCTGCGGCGGGCTGGTGGGCATATCCTTCGGGGCTTTTATGAGCAGCAACTGGGCTCTGGCTACCGATTTAGTGCCCAAGGGCGAGGAGGCGAGATATTTGGGGCTGACCAACCTGGCTACTGCCGGCGGTGCCGCGCTGGCGCGCCTTATCGGGCCGCTCATCGACTTCGGTAACAGATGCAGCCCCAACCTGGGCTACTCGTTTATGTTCCTGGCCTGCTTTATCTATTTTATCGTCGGCTCGCTGCTGCTGCTCAAAATCGGGCGGCGCTAACTAAACCAGCCCAGCACCGTATCCCATCCCCAGGCGCCGGCGAAAGCCATAGCGATATAGAGTACCGTCCGCCCCAACCAGCAGGCAATAAGGAACTTCCACAAGGGGTAGCGCAGGACACCGGCGGCAATACCGGCCAGGTCGAAGAAAAAGGGTATCAAGGAGAGGAAGAAAATAGCCAGCATCCCCCACTTCTTCAGCCACTCCACCATCCGGTTATATAATTTAAGCTTCGACACCACCCCCCGCCCGCTGTAGCCCGCCAGATAGCCGGGTATGTCGCCGGTTGGCGCGCCCC
>SOKR01000138.1 GCA_004375675.1 Dehalococcoidia bacterium | reverse complement strand
GAACCCACGATGTGGGCTCTCAGGCACTCCTTGCCCCCCTTAACCTTAAAGGTCAATAAGCCCCGCGAGATAAACGACGAAGAGTCCTCGGGCATAGAATATGTCCCCAGTTTGGCTTCACCCACCACCACCCCCTGCTTCAAGACAAAGTCCTTGACCTCGTCATAGAGCAACTCCGGCTGGACCTGGCTGTATGTCTTCTTAATCTGCATCTATGCCCTCCCTATTCTTCTAACCTAATAATAAGGCTTTCCCCGACTTTTAGCAATGTAGCCTGCTGTCATTGCTTAACCTCCCCACCTCCCAGTTGTTTTTCCCGCACCAACCCACCCCCAATGTTATCTTTTCCCACCCGCCACCCTTTAAGGAAAAAGGGGGCTTCGCCCCCTCTTCGACTCCCCCATATTCGAAGGCTATACACTCCCCAAAGGGATTAGCATCCTCTCCGCAGGGCGAATAGGGAGCAAAAGTTTTGCCACCATAGGGGAAGGGTGGGAAGCAAGACTTGCTCCACTTGGGGAAAGGGTCTGGGTGGAGACACCCCCAATAAGGGGCTAATAGGGGTCTAACCCCTGTAGGGTGGGCAGGGTGGGACGAAAAACCTTGGGGAGGTGACAACCCTTAATTGATATTGTTGCCAAGCGTGCAGTATGCTATACTGTTAAACTGAATATAACATAACTAACTGGAAAGGAGACCAAGCTTGCCGGATATCGTCACCATAAAGGAACTGTTAGAAGCCGGTGCCCACTTCGGACACCAGACCAGCCGCTGGCACCCGGCTATGAAAAAATATATATTCACCAAGCGCAACGGCATCCACATCATCGACCTGGAACAAACGGCGGCGATGCTGGATACAGCCTGCGACTTCGTGCGCGAGGTAGCCGCCGAAGGCGGCAACATCCTCTTCGTCGGCACCAAAAAACAGGCACAGGAGTCTATCGAACTGGAGGCCGAGCGCTGCGGCATGTTCTACGTCAACCAGCGCTGGCTGGGCGGGGTGCTGACCAACTTCGCCACCATCCAGGCGCGGATAGACTACCTCGTCCGCCTCGAAGACCAGCAAAGCCGCGGCGACTTCGAGCGCCTGCCCAAGAAAGAAGCGCTCAAGATAGGGGAAAAAATCATCCGCCTCAACCGCCAGATGGGCGGCTTCAAGGAACTGACCAAGCTCCCCGACGCCCTGTTCATTATTGACCCCACCAAAGAGAATATAGCTATCGCCGAAGCCAGGCGGGTGGGCGTACCCGTGGTGTCCATAGTCGATACCAACTGCAACCCCGACGACATTGACTACCCCATCCCCGCCAACGACGATGCCATCAGGACCATCAAGCTGATATGCAGCAAGATTGCCGACGCCATTATCGAGGGCAAGACGGGCGGGGCGGCTCTAGTCGGCGCCGCTGAGGAAGGCGCACCCGAAATGACCGAGCCCCTCATCTTCACTCCCGACGACACCCCCGCCGGCGCCCCCGATGACGAACCCAAAGGAGAGAAAGCTTGAAAATCTCGCTGGATTCGATAAAAGAACTGAGAGAGCAGTCCGGCGCGGGCGTTATGCAGTGCCGCAACGCCCTGGATAAAACCGAGGGCGACCGGGAAAAGGCGCTCAAGTTTCTCAAAGAGCAGGGCTTGCTCAAGGCAAAAGAGAAAGCGGAGCGCACCGCCACCGAGGGACTGATCGAAGCCTATATCCATATCGGGGGTCGGGTCGGCGCTATGATTGAGCTCAACTGCGAAACCGACTTCGTCGCCCGCACCGACGAGTTCAAGCAACTGGCGCACAACCTGGCCATGCAGGTAGCCGCCATGAACCCCAAATTCGTTAGCGAAGAAGCAGTGCCCGAAGGGGCCGACGTAGAACCCCAGGCCGCCTGCCTGCTCCGGCAGCCCTATATCAAAGACCAGGAACTGACCATTGAGGACATCATCACCGAAACCATCGCCAGGGTAGGCGAAAACATCAAGGTAAGCCGGTTTGCCCGCTTCGAATTGGGCGAACAAGCAAAGGAAGAATGAGCGAGGCGAAATACAAGCGGGTCCTTCTCAAACTCAGCGGCGAAGCCTTCAGCGGCGGCACCGCCTACGGCATTGACGCCGCTACCCTGCTCAAGGTCGCCCAGCAGATTAAACGGGTAATCGCCATGGAGGTGGGCGTGGGCGTTGTCGTTGGCGGCGGCAACATCTGGCGGGGGGCAAAGGCGGAAAAGGAAGGCATGGACCGCGTCACCGCTGACTACGCCGGCATGCTGGCTACGGTGATAAACGCCCTCGCCCTTCAGGACGTCCTGGAAAGCCAGGGAGTACCCACCCGGATGCAGTCCGCCATAACCATCCAGCAGGTAGCCGAACCTTACATCAGGCGCCGCGCCATCCGCCATTTGGAAAAAGGCAGGGCCGTTATCTTCGCCGCGGGCACAGGCAACCCCTATATGACCACCGACACCGCCGCCGCCCTGCGCGCTATAGAGATTGAAGCCCAGGTCTTACTGATGACCAAGAATAACGTCGACGGCATCTACAGCGCCGACCCCGTCGTCGACCCCAAGGCCAAGAAGTTCGAGAAACTCACCCACTTCGAGATGCTAAACCTGCGCCTGGAAGTAATGGACGCCACCGCCCTCTCCCTGTGCCTGGAAAACAAGCTGCCTATAATCGTTTTCGACCTTCAAGCGCCCAACAGCATAGAGCGGGCGGTAGCCGGAGAATCTATAGGCACCCTGGTCTACAGCGAGTCGTAAAATGGTTAGCCCCGTCTTAGTGACAACGAAAGAAAAGATGCGAGCCTCGGTTGAAGGCTTACGCATGGAACTGGCGGGCATCCGCACCGGACACGCCACCCCCGCCCTCATCGAGCACATCAAGGTAGACTACGTCGGCGTACCCACCCCCCTCAACCAGATTGCCGGCATCTCCGCCCCCGCGGCCAGGCTCCTCGTCATCCAGCCCTGGGACAGGAGCACCATCCCCAGCATAGAAAAGGCTATCTTAAAGTCCGAGCTGGGCTTAAACCCCACCAGCGACGGCAACCTCATCCGCCTAAATCTCCCCCCTTTAAGCGAAGAGCGCCGCCAGGAGCTAATCAAGATAGTGCGCAAGCGGGTGGAAGAAAGAAAGATAGTGATACGCAACCAGCGTCGCGACGCCATGACCAATCTCAAAGAGCTGGAGAAAAACAAGGAGATATCTCAGGACGAGCAAAAACGCGCCCAGGACCAGCTGCAAAAGGTCACCGACAGCTTCATCGCCAATATCGACCAGATAGCCCGCGATAAAGAAGCCGAGCTCATGGAGGTCTAGCCAACGGGTCTCGGGTAAGAAGCGGGTGTGTTAAAACACACCTTTATTATTTATTATGAGCAGCAAAGTAACAGCCGTTTCAGCCAGGAAAAAGACCCCCCACCTCCCCAACCATATCGCCATCATCATGGACGGCAACGGCCGCTGGGCGCAGCAGCGCGGCTTGCCTCGCCTCGAAGGCCACGGGGCGGGGGCGGAAAACCTGCGCTCGGTGATTAAATACTTCGGCCGGCTTGGTCTTAAATACCTCACCCTCTACGGCTTCTCCACCGAAAACTGGAAGCGCCCCCAGGAGGAGATTGACGGCTTGCTCAACCTCATGCAAGAAGCGCTAGACAAAGAGACCCTCAAGCTGCACAAAAATGGCATCAGAATCCGCCACCTGGGCCGCCTCGGCGAGCTTTCACCGGGCCTGCAGCAGACCATAAATAAAGCGGTAGAACTGACCAAAGACAACACCGGGATGACGTTCAGCCTCGCCTTAAACTACGGCGGGCGTGTCGAGATTCTGGACGCCGTGCGCAAGATTATCGCCGAGGGCGTCCCACCCCAGAAAATAAACGAACAATTGTTCGACAGCTATCTCTATACCGCGGGCTTACCCGCGGTCGATTTGGTCATCCGCACCGCCGGCGAGCTCCGCATCAGTAACTTCCTGATTTGGCAGGCCGCCTACAGCGAATACTATTTCGCCGAGGTCTTCTGGCCCGACTTCGACAGCAAGGAGATCGACAAGGCGCTCCTCGCCTACAGCCGCCGGCGAAGGCGCTTCGGCGCCCTGTAGTAATATGCTCAAGAAAAGGTTGCTAACCACGCTCTGGGCCATTCCCGTACTGGTCGCCGCCGTCTGGTTCGACTGGCCCCTCCCCTGGTTCACCGTACTGGTGGCTATATGGGGGCTGCTGGCCGTCTTCGAGTTCTACAAGATGGGCGAGAAGGTAAAAATAGCCCCCCTTACCTGTTTCGGGCTGCTCTGGACGCTGTTATTCATCTTGAGCCCCCAGCTCAATAACGACTATCTCACCCCACCCATCCTGCTCGCCTCGGCGGTGGTGCTATCGCTAATCTGGATAGTATTACGACAGCGCCGAGAAGGCGCATTTGTAGGCTGGGCGTGGACGCTGGGCGGCATTCTCTACGTGGGCTTTCTATTAAGCTACTTCGTTGGCTTAAGAGGCCTGGAAGACGGCCGGAACTGGGTCTTCCTGGCGCTATTGGTCACCTTTGCCTCCGATACCGCCGCCTACTTTGTGGGCAGGGCGCTGGGCCGGCACAAGCTCGCCCCCCGCATCTCCCCCGGTAAGACCTGGGAAGGCACCATAGCTGGATTTATCGGAGCCATCGTCATCGCCCTGCTCTTCACCCTCCCCACCCCACTCCAGCTCCCCATCGGCTGCGGGCAGGCGGTATTGTTAGGCTTTTTGGTCAGTCTCTTCGGCCAGCTCGGCGACCTGGCTGAGTCCCTGCTCAAGCGCAACACCGGCGTCAAGGACTCGAGCAGTCTGCTGGCGGGGCACGGCGGCTTCCTGGACAGGATAGATAGCATTGTCTTGGCTGGCGTCGTGGTATACTATTATGTAGTATGGGCTATATAGTAAAGCGGGTCGCCGTCCTCGGCACCACCGGCTCCATAGGCCGCCAGACCCTGGAAGTAATTGATGCCCTCCCCGGCCACTTCAGTGTCATCGGGCTGGCGGGAGGCAGAAACACCACCCTCCTCGCCGAACAGATAGAGAAATTCCAGCCCCGATTCGTCTTTCATCAGGAGACCAAGACCCCACCCCCCACCACCGCCGAATACGAATTCCTGCCGATGGAAGAGATGGCCCGCCACCCCGAGATAGACCTGGTGGTCATCGCCACCTCGGGGAAATGGGGGCTGGGGCCAACGCTGGCGGCGGTGCGGGCGGGCAAACAGGTCGCTCTAGCCAACAAGGAATCGCTGGTCATGGCTGGCGGTATTATCACCGCCGAAGCCAAGCGGAACGGCGCGCAGATTATGCCCGTTGACAGCGAGCACAGCGCCATCTGGCAGTGCCTGGAAGGCGAGAGCGGCAAGCCGTCCAAGATTATACTCACCGCCTCGGGCGGCCCCTTTTTGCACTATTCGAAAGCCAAACTGGCTAAGGTTACCCCCGAGCAAGCATTAAAACACCCTTCCTGGCGAATGGGTAACAAGGTCACCATTGATTCGGCGACGCTGATGAACAAGGGGCTGGAAGTAATCGAAGCCCGCTGGCTCTTTGATATTCACTTTGATAACATCAGGGTCTTAATCCACCCCCAGAGCATCGTGCATTCTATGGTGGAATTCGCCGACGGCTCGGTCAAAGCCCAGTTGGGCAAGCCCGATATGCGGCTGCCCATCCAGTACGCCCTGTCTTACCCCGAGCGTCTGGCTAACCCCCACCTCCCTCGACTGGATTGGGAGAATATTAAAGAGCTGACTTTCGAGCCGCCCGACCTTGACGCCTTCCCCTGTCTGAGGATAGCCGTCGAGGCGGGCAAACGGGGCGGAACTTACCCCGCCGCGCTCTGCGGCGCCGATGAGATTGCCGTCCAACAATTCCTGGCCGGGAAAATTAAGTTCACCGACATACCAAGGCTCGTTGAGCAGGCGCTGGGCGAGCATAAAGCCATCTCTAGGCCACCCCTGGAACAAATCCTGGCGGCGGACGACTGGGCCAGGGATAAGGTTATGCAGCTGGTTGGAGACAAGTCGTGATACTCACCATAGTCGCCGGCATAGTCGCCCTCTCCGTGCTTATCATCGTCCACGAGCTGGGGCACTTCTTCGCCGCCAAGGCTACGGGGATACAGGTGGAGGAATTCGGCATCGGCTTTCCGCCACGCGCATACGGTCGCAAATGGCGAGGCACGATTTACTCAATCAACTGGATACCCTTCGGCGGTTTTAACAAGATTGCCGGAGAGGTAGACCCCACCGTGCCCAAGGGCCTGGCCAGCCGGGGCTACGGCGTCAGGCTGCTGGTCTTGAGCGGCGGCATAATTATGAACCTGCTCCTGCCCTTCGTCTTGCTCGCCGTGGCTTATATGGTCCCCCACGATATAGTCAGCGGACGGGTGGTGATAGACGACGTCTCCCCGAACTCGCCCGCCGATATGGCCGGCATCTCGCCCGGCGACGCTATTATCAGCATCAACGGCGAACCTTTGAAAAACGCCGGCGAGCTCAGCCGCTACATCCAACTCAACCTGGGCAAGGAGATTACCGTCTCCGTGGAACATATCGACGGCACCGCCGAGACCGTTGCGCTTACCCCCCGCTGGCGTCCCCCCGAAGGCGAGGGCTCCATGGGGGTGCTGGAAATCAGCACCGAAGACGCCGTTATCTTAAGCGAAAGCTATCCCCCCTGGGAAGCAGTCCCGATAGGGGCGCGCTCCTGCATAGAGGCTCTGGTCCTCTACAAGAACGGCATCGCCGGCATGATTCTGGGCACCATCCCCTTCACGCCCGCAGGACCGGTGGGTATCGTGCAGGTTACCGCAGAGGTGGCTCAAAGCGGGATAAGCCCGTTGCTGGAACTGACGGCGTTCATCAGCATCGCCATCGCCATAACCCAGCTGATACCCTTCCCCGCCCTGGACGGGGGCAGGATTCTATTCGTCCTGCTGGAATGGATACGGCGGGGCAAACGTGTCTCGGCGAAGACCGAAGGCATCGTGCACTCCATCGGATTTATGATATTATTAGGCTTGATCGTGCTGATTACCTACCAGGATATTATTCGCTGGATAAGCGGAGGGAGCCTGTTAGATTGAATCCAAGGCGCATCTCAAAGCCAATCCGAATCGGCGATGTAACCATCGGCGGCGGCGCCCCCATCGTGGTGCAATCGATGACCAAGACCGAAACTGCCGATGTTATGTCAACCGTTGCCCAAATCAAAGAGCTCGAAGACTGCGGCTGCGAGCTCGTGCGGGTGGCTGTCCCCGACACCGAGGCCGCCCGCGCCATAAAAGCCATCAAAAAGGATGTCTCCATCCCCCTCATCGCCGACATTCACTTCGACCACCGCCTGGCGCTGACGGCGCTGGAATCCGGCTGCGACGGTCTGCGCTTGAATCCCGGCAACATCAGCGAGCGCAACAAGGTTAAAGAAGTAGCCAAAGCCGCTAAGGAGAGAAACGTGCCCATCCGCGTTGGCGTCAACGCCGGCAGCCTCCCCCCTTCCCCCAACCCCAAACTCTCCATTTCGGAGCAGATGGTCGAGGCGGCGCTGGCTCAGGTCAGGCTGTTAGAAGAGCTTGATTTCGGGCTTATCAAGGTTTCGGTCAAAGCCTTTGATGTCCCCACCACTATCGAGGCTTATAGCAGCATCGCCCAGAAGATTCCCTACCCTTTGCATATCGGCGTCACCGAGTCCGGCCCACCCCGCACCGGTATCATCCGCAGCACGGTGGGCATCAGCACCCTTTTATACGAAGGCATCGGCGACACCATCCGCGTCTCTCTGAGCGCCCACCCCCGCGAGGAGGTCATCGCCGCCTACGAAATCCTGAAAAGCCTCGACCTCCGCCAGCACGGCCCGATACTGGTCAGCTGCCCCTCCTGTGGTCGCGCCGAGGTGGATATAGTAAAATTAGCCGCAGAGGTGGAGCAAGAGCTACTCAAGATTGACAAGCCCATCAAAGTAGCCGTCATGGGCTGTATCGTCAACGGCCCCGGCGAAGCCCAGGACGCCGATATCGGCATCGCCTGCGGCAAAGGCCGCGCCGTCCTCTTTAAGAAGGGCGAGAAGATTAAGACTATAGAGGAAAAGGACTTTGTGAGGGTATTGATGGGGGAGGTGGGGAGGTTTTAGCACTGTTTTAGCACTAATATGGGGGAGTAAACAATGGATTGGACATGGGGTTGGGCAGCAGTAGCAGCCATAGCTACCTGTGTCTTGGCAGGAAGTGTATTTCTTGCTTTTTGGCAAATAGGCCAAGCACGACGAAGCATTAATGCACAAACTGCGCTCGACGTGTTCCGCGAACTACGCAACCCCGAAACTGTGGAAACGCTACGACTAATATATGAACTCACACAAGACGATCTAAAAAACATGCCAATCGAAACAAGCAAAGAGATAGATCACGTAATTGACAAGTATGCCGCACTGGAAGTGTGGGTGAACAATGGCATTATTGATAAGAAAATAGCTATGGAATCTGGCCCACCCGCTTTGCGCTGCTGGTATAGACTACATAGCTATGTTGAAAGCACACGTAACAAACGTGGTTACTACGGAGATAATTTCGAAGCACTCGCAAGACTAGCTTTAGACTATTGCCGTAAAAACAAAATACAGGTGTTGTTGTGGCAGGAAGGTCATAAAGGTGAAGATATAGATTTGATAGCTGAACTACAGGATGAAAGAATCCGCCCAAGAAGTCGAAAGGAAATTAGAAATGATAGGAAGAAAAACCCTGAATAAACCCCCCAAGGAGGCATGACTATGGCTAAAGCAAAACCCCTGACCCGCAAAGAACTGCTGGCTATGATAAAAAGGCACGGCGGCAAGGCTGAGGGCCTCGACCTGTCGCGGCGAGAGTTCGAGGAAAACATAAACTTGAGCCAGCTCGACCTTTCCGGCATTCTGCTCCGCGAAGCCTCGTTATGGTACGCCCGCCTGGAAGGCGCCAATCTCTCCGGCGCTCAACTGGAGCGGACAATCCTGCGCGGCGCCCACCTTGAAGGAGCCGACCTGTCCGGTGCCGACGCCGACGGCATTGACCTGCAGGGCGCCCACCTGGAAGGGGCCAACCTGTCCGGAGCCCAGCTCAAAAAAGCGGAGTTATTGAAAA
The DNA here is from genome assembly GCA_004375675.1 of Dehalococcoidia bacterium. Classification (GTDB taxonomy): domain Bacteria; phylum Chloroflexota; class Dehalococcoidia; order Dehalococcoidales; family BS750m-G39; genus E44-bin88. The sequence continues at coordinate 4,874 of SOKR01000138.1, read as the reverse complement.
CCTACCTCGGCAAAGCCGTTCTGCCTGGCGCCCACCTTGAGGGAGCCGAGCTGGAAGAAGCCCACCTCGACTGGGCCGACCTTTCGGGCGCCTACCTTAAAAAAGCTCTTCTGATGCGAGCGCACCTGGAAGGTGCTGACTTAAGCGGCGCCCACCTGGAAGGCGCTTTTCTGGAAGACGCCGACCTGGAGAGGGCTAACCTCTCCAACGCCCACCTGAAAGGAGCCGACTTACAGCGCGCCGACCTGCGCGGGGCGAACCTGCATCGGGCTCACCTCCAGCAGGCGAACCTCAACTACGCCAACCTCCGCGGCCCCGAGACCAATCTCATCAAAGCCGACCTGGACGGCGCCCGCCTCTACTCCGCCGACCTCTTTCAGGCCGACATAGATGGGGTAAACTGGGGCTCCCAGCAAGTCCTGGGCGAAGAGCTTTTACACAAAGAAGAAGAGGACGATAAGAAAAAACAGGAATTAATAAAGGAAGCCGCCAGCGTCTACCGCAACCTCAAGCTCTGGCACACCGACCGGGGCATGTACGACACAGCCGGTGAGTTCTTCTTCCGCGAGATGACGGCCAAACGAAAGGCGCTAAAGTGGCGCCTTAACCCCGCCCACAAGCTGTGGTCTATGTTCGTCTCCTTAACATGCGGCTACGGCGAAAGGCCGTTAAGAGCCGTTGTCTGGGCGGCTTCGGTCATCGTCGGCCTGGGTATCATCTACTTCCTCATCGGCGCCGACTGGCAACTGGACGCCTTCGGCAACTCCCTGGCTTTCAGCACCATGTCCTTCACCTCCCTGGGCTACGGCAGCTGGCTGGAGGCGAGCGACGCCTGGGTAAAGGGCATCGGCGCCCTCGAGTCGTTTATCGGGGTCTTCACCATCGCCCTCTTCCTGATAACCTTTGTCAGAAAAATGACCCGATAAAGGCTAGAATAAAGCCGTTTGATATGATTTAATGGATAGAGAATTCGAGGAAATCCAACGGTACAAGGAGGTAAGCTAAAATGGCTGAATACCCAATAACCCTTGACATTGAGTTTCCCGATAAACTCTCGCGGCTGACCACCTTCTTTCGCTACTTCATGGTCATCCCCCAGATGGTCGTCCTCTACTTTGTGGGCATAGCCGCGGGCGTCGTCCTCTTCATCTCCTGGTGGGCGATACTCTTCATGGGCCGCTACCCCCGCTGGGCCTTTGACTTCGTCTCCGGCTATCTTCGCTGGTCAACAAGGGTCAACGGCTACTCCTACTACCTGACCGACAAATACCCGCCTTTCAGCATGGACTGATATTAAAGGGGAAAGGATTTTAAGGTAAGCCAAAGAGCTTCCTTCTATCACTATGCGCCTATCAAAGCTATTCGGTAAGACCCAGCGTGAAGTGCCCGCCGAGGCGGAAACCGCCAGCCACCAGCTATTATTAAGAGCCAGCATGATCCAGCAGCTGGCGGCGGGCATCTACTCCTACCTGCCTTTAGGCTGGCGCGTGCTGAAAAAGATAGAAAACATCATCCGCGACGAGATGGATAAGGCCGGCGGACAGGAAGTCAACCTGCCTGTATTGCAGCCCTTCGAGATGTGGCAGCAGTCCGGCCGCGACCAGGCCCTGGGCAAGGTTCTTTTCACCCTCTCCGACCGCAGAGAGAGGAAGCTGGCTCTGGGCCCCACCCACGAAGAAGTCATCACCGAGCTGGTAAAGTATAATGTCCAGAGCTACCGCGACCTGCCCCTCCTCCTCTACCAGATTCAGGTCAAGTTCCGCGACGAGCCCCGCCCCCGCGGCGGGCTGATAAGGGTGCGCGAGTTCATCATGAAAGACCTCTACAGCTTTGATGTCGATGAAACCGGGCTGGATATCAGCTACCAAAAGATGGACCGGGCTTACCGGAATATCTTTGAACGCTGCGGCCTGCCCACGATGCTGGTGGAAGCCGACAGCGGCGCTATCGGCGGCAAGGACTCCCGCGAATTCATGGTGGTCACCGAAAACGGCGAGGACGAGATTATCTACTGCCCGGGCTGTAACTATGCCGCCAACGCCGAAAAAGCGGTGAGCGCGAAGGAAAAAATCGATAACGGCCAGCCTTTAGCCGTTGAGGAAGTCGCTACCCCCGGCGCCGGCTCCATAGAAGAGGTGGCCGTTTTCCTCAAGGTGCCCCACAGCCATACCCTGAAAGCGGTCTTTTATATCGCCGACGGCAAGCTCGTCTTCGTGGTGATTCGCGGCGACCTCGATGTCAATGAAATAAAGCTGAATAACCAGCTCAAGGCAAGCGAGTTGCGCCTGGCTACCGAGGCCGAGGTTATAAAAGCTGGCCTGGTGGCTGGTGCGGCATCGCCCGTCGGCATCAAGGGCTTTAAGGTTATCGCCGACGACTCGGTAAATTCGGGCACCAACTTCGTGGCCGGCGGCAACAAGCCCGAAACCCACCTGAAAAACGTCAACTACCCCCGCGACTTTAAGGCGGATATCGTCGCCGATATCGCCAGCGCCCGCGCCGGCGATAAGTGCCCCGGATGCGGCAGCGCGCTGGTATCGACCCAGGGCATCGAGGTCGGGCATATCTTCAAGCTGGGCACCGCCTACAGCCAGAAGTTCGACGCCTCTTTCATTGACGAAAAGGGCAAGCCCCATCCCATGGTCATGGGCTGCTACGGCCTGGGCTTGAGCCGTCTGATGGCGGCGGTCATCGAGCAACATCACGACGAAAAGGGCATTATCTGGCCCCCCACCCTCGCCCCCTACCAGGTTTATCTCTGCCCGCTCTATAAGGAAGGCGCTAAAGTGGAGGAGGTCGCCGAAAAGCTCTACGCCGAACTGGAAGCGGAAGGATTGGAAGTCCTCTTCGACGACCGCCCGGAGTCGCCCGGGGTCAAGTTCAACGACGCCGACCTGCTGGGCATACCGCTGCGGCTCACCGTCAGCCCCCGCACTCTGGATAAAAACAGTGTGGAGCTAAAGAAACGCTCGGAGAAAGAGTCGGAGCTGGTGCCAATAGACGGGATAGCGGCTAGACTCAAAAAGATGGTTACCGAGTTTAACTCGGTTTAATCCCATAAACCTTTATGCTTACAACCGAACTGGCAATATCCGCTACTTCTTGAGGCGGTATTTTAAAATTCTCCATAATTACCTTTGCCGTTGGGTCGTTAGCCATACAATCTACAGGGAAGGACGTCTCATCAGCTATCCTGGCATCCTGAAATCCAGCCGCTTCTATAGCACCTATATATTCGTCCCTCATTATGGCTCCCGAAAGACAGCCGATGTACGCCTCAATTGAGTTCTTGATGAAATCGGGGAGTTCCCTAAGCAAAACTATATCTGAGACCATCAGCCTGCCACCCGGCTTTAGCACCCTGAATGTTTCTTTAAAGACCCTTCTTTTATCGGGCACGAGATTGATAACACAGTTTGAGATAACGACGTCAACCGAATTATCAGCCACCGGCAGGTTCTCAATCTCTCCAAGCCTGAACTCCGCATTCGTATAGTCACCCTGCCTGGCATTTTCTCTTGCTTTTTCAATCATCTCCGGCGTCATATCTATGCCGATGACTTTTCCATTTTTGCCGACCTTATCGGCGGCTAGAAAACAATCGAAGCCGGCACCTGAGCCGAGGTCGAGTACTGTTTCACCTTCTTTTAAAGAAGCCAGGGCTACCGGATTGCCGCAGCCGAGACCCAGATTAGCTCCCTCGGGGACCCTGTCCATTTCTTCCTCGGTGTAACCAATAGTTTTACTCATATTGCGGGCTAAATCGGTATTATTGCAGCATGAGCTTGTTGTGTTGCAGCAGGTGCTGTCCTGTTGTGCGATTTTTGCATACCCTTCTCTTACAGACTTTTTGATTTCTTCTTTCTTCATTTTCAATCACACCCGAAGCTATTTAATTTCATTCTTATTATACCATAAGGGGCTTATTGGAGATTAGTTTATCTGCTCCACCCCCCAGGTTGTTTTTCCCTCCCCACCCCATTTAAATCTTTTCCCACCCGCCACCCTTTTAATGTAAAGAGGGGCTAGCGCCCCTCTTAAACACCCCCAAATAAAAGGTCTAAGAGGAGTCTAACTCCTATTGGGTGGGACGGGTGGGAAGAAAAACTTGGGTGGGGTGGGGAGATAAAACCTCGGCTAACCCCTTAAGCTCGCCCCCAGCTGCTTGGAAAGCTTATCCAAAATCTGCTGCTGGACCTTATTGACCTCGTCGTCGGTCAGCGTGTGCTCCGGCGATTGATAAGTAATGCGGTAAGCCAGCGACTTCTTGCCCGCCGGCAACTGCTCCCCACTGTAGAGGTCGAAGAGGGCGACCTCGGTCACCAGCGGAAAGCCCCGCATAATTGCCTGCACCTGGGCATTGCTCACCCCCACATCCACCACCAGCGCCATATCCCTGACCACGGCCGGAAAGCGCGAAATCGGCTGGAACATCTTTCGCTCTAAAGTGAAAGGCAGCAGCGCCGTCAAATCTACCTCGAAGAGATAGACATCCCCCGCCAGCTCAAAGGCATCCGAGACCTTGGGATGAAGCCCGCCGACCACCCCCAGCCTTTTTCCCCCGACCACAATCGCCGCCTGCTTAAAGGGATGCAGGCCCTCGTCCGAACCCGCCTCGAAGCTAACTTCCACCCCGAGCTGACCGAATAAGCCCTCGACCATACCCTTGGCGTCGTAGAAATCGAGCGCCTCGTTTCCGCCCCGCCAGGACGGCTCGAACCTGGGCCCCACCGCCACCCCGCAAACTATCTCCGGCTCAAGCGGCAGGTCGTTCTTCCTGCGGTGATAAACCCGGCCCAGCTCGAAAAGCCTGACGCCGCTTTCTTCGTGCCTGAGATTGGATTCCAAGGCGGAGAGGAGATTAGCCCGCAGAG
>SOKR01000146.1 GCA_004375675.1 Dehalococcoidia bacterium | reverse complement strand
GGGGAAAAAGTTACAGAATTATGACATTAGTGGGTGGAGGATTAACCCTGGTCCTGGGGGAGGTCGATGATGTAGCCGGCCTTGGGCATAGTGCGAATGAGTTGCGGGCTCCGGGGGTCGCTCTGGAGCTTGCGCCGCAGTCGGCTGAGCCAGGTGCGGAGTATCTGGATATCGTCGCGGTATTCCGGCCCCCAGATCCGGGTGAGCAGTTCCTCGTAGAGCATGAGCCGCCCCGCGTTGTTGGCCAGCTGACTGAGCAGGAGCCACTCGGTTCGGGTCAGGTATTTGGACTCGCCGCCGACCAGCACCTGGCGTTTGCTGAAATCGATGGTCACATCCCCTATGCGGAAGAGCTCAGCGTCTTTATTCTTTTGGGCGGGTTGTATGCGGCGCCTGATGGCTTCGATTCTGGCCACCAGTTCGTCGGGGTTGAACGGCTTGGGCAGGTAGTCGTCGGCGCCCAGCTGCAGCCCCTTGATGCGGTCGGCGTCTTCCCCCTTGGCGGTCAGGATAATAACAGGCACCGCTGAAAAGCTGCGCAGCTCCTTTAGCATCTCCAGCCCGTTCATCCTGGGCATGAGCAGGTCGAGCACAATCAGGTCGGGCTCCTGGGCTTGTGCCTGCTCCAGCCCTTTCACGCCGTCGCTGGCGGTCAACACCTCGTAGCCCGAAGCCTTCAGCTTGCTGGTGAGAAAATTCACTATTCTTTCTTCGTCGTCAACTACCAGTATTCGAAACCGCTTCACCGCACCTCCGCATGAGCTTGTTGCTTGTAATAATAATCGGCTCTTTGTCAGATGTCAAAGCCTGTTCGTGTCTTGTGGCTTGACTAGACTAGCGGCGGAAACTAGAATAAGACATCGCCTTAGAAAGGTTTTCAGCACAAAAAGCTGGAGGAGCATCCCAGTGGGCGTTTTGAAGAAGCGAAAAGAAGCCGAGAAGGCATCAGGTAACCCCCGGGGGGCGGGCTTGAAGAATATGACTGCATCCGTGCTGGCGGAGAGGGATTTGCTTATCAGTATTCTGGAGACGCTGAGCCAGAGCCGGCATATGGACGAATATCTGAAGCGGCTCGCCGAGCAGATTAAGAAGTATTCCGGATGCTGCTGTGTGGGCATCCGACTCTTGGGCGAGGATGGGAATATCCCTTACATCGCCTATACCGGATTCAGCCGGGAGTTTTACGAGATTGAAAACCCTCTTTGTGTCGGGTCGGACGAGTGCATGTGTGCTAATGTGATAATGGGCAATACCCGGTTGGGGCTTCCCTCCTATACCAAGGGCGGCTCCTTCCTTAGTAACGGCACGACAAAGCTGCTGGCATCGGTTAGTGAGGAGGTCAAAAGCCAGACCAGGAATGTATGTAACCGGTACGGCTACGAATCGGTAGCGTTGGTGCCGATGAAACACGGGGACAGAATCCTGGGCTTAATTCACCTGGCCGATGAAAGCGAAAACAAAATCCCTCCGGAAACAGTCCGGTTCTTAGAGCGGGTGGGGGTCTATATCGGTGAAGCCCTGCACACCTTCATGGCTGAGGAGGCGCTTCAGGAAAGTGAAAAGCAGTATCGCGACCTGTATGAAGAAGCCCCCGATGCCTACTTATCCTGTGGGGTAGATGGCATTATTAAGCGGGCCAACCTACGAGCCACCGAGCTCCTTGGCTACAGTCGGGAAGGGCTGGTGGGACGGCCGGTGTCCGACCTTTATGCCGATACGCCGGACGGCAAAGCGGCAGCCGAGGGAGTTTTCAAGAGGTATCTGGCTGGTGAGGAAGTCCGCGACCAGGAACTGGAGGTAAAACGGGCTGACGGCAGCAGTGTATGGGTCAGCCTGTCGGTGCGCCCGATGCGCGATAAAGAAGGTCGGGTGGTAGCCAGCCGTTCGATAATGGTGGACATCACCGAGCATAGGAAGCTGGACCAGCTCAAAGACGATTTCATCGGGCTGGTCTCCCACGAGCTGCGCAGCCCGATGACGGTAATTACGGGGGCAATCAACACCGCCCTCACCGAAGCCGAGCGTCTCTCTCCGGAAGAAACCCGCCAGCTGCTCAAGGATGCGGCGGCGGAGTCGGAATCGCTGTCCAACCTGCTGGCCAATCTACTGGAGTTATCCCGCGTCCAGGCGCAACGCCTTGTCCTTTATTCCGAGGCGATAGACGTCAAAAGGGTAATTCAGGACGCCGTGGATAAGATAAAGCGCCAGTATTCGACCCATACATTCGTTATCAACCTCCCCCGCCGCCTTCCCCCGCTTCAAGCCGACCCCCTGCGCCTGGAACGCATTCTCTATAACCTGCTGGAAAACGCGGTCAAGTATTCGCCAACCGGTGGAGAGGTGCGGGTATCGGCCAAGCCGCAGGGGGAGCACCTGGTCATCGGCGTCAGCGACCAGGGCATCGGCATTTCCCCCGCCGACCAGGAGAAGCTCTTCGCTCCCTTCCAGCGCCTGGAAAAGCGCCCCAGCGGCGTCCGCGGGGTGGGGTTGGGGCTGATGGTCTGCCGTCGGCTGGTGGAAGCACACGGCGGCCACATATGGGTCGAATCGGAGCCCGGTCACGGCTCCACCTTTTTCTTCGCCATGCCCCTGAGCCAGGGTTCGCCGCGATAAATGCCAGAAATCAATAAGGAATGTCATAATTCTGTAACCTTTTCTGGCGTCATTTTATGGCTTCTTTATTGACTACTGGCTATTTTTGTGGATAATTAGAGGGTAGGGAAAAGAGGAAAAGAGGGCAGTATGATTAGAATGTCATCCAAGACAAAGCTAAAGCCGGAAGAGGTGGTCAGGCGGGCGGTTAGCTTCTTCGGTCCCGGCGGCTACGGGCTGGAGGTCAAAAACAAGTCTACTGATTGCATCTATTTTGAAGGGGGTGGGGGTAATGTCGGGGTTATCGCCTCGGCTGAGGGCAAAGAAGTCTCGGTGGAGCTGGTCTCACGGGAGTGGGACTACCAGGTCAAGGAGTTTCTGGGCGATATCAGCTAAAATCTTGGTATTCGCCAAAATAAACAGGGAAAGGGGTAACGACGATGGGTTATGACGCCAAGGACTACAGCGCTCTTATCGGGATGAAGGGTTTCAGCGAAACCCTGCTCAAAAATCACTTTACCCTCTACCAGGGCTACGTCAACAACACCAATAAGCTCTGGGATATAATGACGGCTATGCTCAAGGAGGGCAAGACGGGCACTCCCGAATACGCCGAGCTTAAACGCCGCTTCGGCTTTGAGTTCAATGGCATGCGCCTCCACGAATACTACTTCGGCAACCTGGGGGGCAAGAAGCCTTTGGATAAAGCAGGTATCCTGGCTAAGAAGGTGGCTGGTGCCTACGGCAGCTACGAAGGTTGGGAGCAGGACTTCAAGGCTACGGGGGCGATGCGCGGCATCGGCTGGGTAGTGCTCTATCAGGATAACACCAACGGCTGGCTCTTTAACCAGTGGATTAACGAGCACGAGGTCGGTCACCCCGCGGGCTGTGCCCCTATTCTGGTGATGGATGTCTTTGAGCATGCCTTCATGCTCGATTACGGGCTTAAACGGGCGGACTATATCGCCACCTTTTTCCAGAATATAGACTGGGATGTGGTGACGAAGCGGTTGAAATAGCCGCCCAGGAGCTGGAGCACAAGCGCAGGGTGGAGTTCTTGTATAACGAGGTCGCCTTCCCTCAGACCGACGGGGGCTAAAGCTATGAAAATAGGCGATATTATCCAAGCCCGCGGCAGCAGCCTCTCCTTTGAGTTCTTTCCCCCCAAGGACGCCGCCGCTGAAGACCGGTTATTCCAGACCATCACCACTCTCAAAGCCTACGAACCCACTTTTGTCTCCGTAACCTATGGTGCTGGTGGCGGCACACTGCGCAATACCCGCAAGGTGATTCTGCGCATAAAAGAGGAGACCACCCTCACCCCGATGC
>SOKR01000035.1 GCA_004375675.1 Dehalococcoidia bacterium | reverse complement strand
TTTATTTTCACCGCCCTGACCTACGCCGAGGGCACTGCCATGCTGCCCGAAGCCGGCGGGTCGGCCAGCTTTGCCCGTCACGGTTTTAACGACATGGCCGGCTTTATCGCCGGCTGGGCTCTGATGCTGAGCTATATCGTCACTATTTCCATATCCGCCTATACCATCCCGCCCTACCTCGGCTTTTTCTTCGAGCCGTTCAAGGCCTCCCCCTTACTGGGCACAGCCACCTCTATGGGCATCGTCTTTTTTCTGATGGCTATAAACGTCATCGGCATTAAGGAGACCTCGTGGGTGAACATCAGCGCCGCCGTACTGGATATAACCACCCAGATAGCGCTGGTGGTCATCGGTTTTATACTGCTCTTCGACCCCGTGGTGCTGTTTCAACGCATGATTGATAACTGGCCCAGCACCGAGAACCTGGTCTTCGGCATCGCCCTGGCTTCTATTGCCTATACGGGCATCGAAACCATGTCCCAGATGGCGGAGGAGACCCGAAAGCCGGAGAAGAAGGTGCCCCGGGCGCTGGTCATGATGATTGTGGCCGTGCTGGTTATCTTTGCTGGCATTTCCCTGGTATCGCTCTCGGCGATGACCCCCCAGGAGCTTGCCTCCGAGTGGGCCCGCGACCCGGTGGCCGGCATCGCCGCCCATATTCCCATAACCCTGATATCCGAGGTGCTTAAGCCGCTTATCGCCATCCTGGCCGGTTCCATCCTGCTCATCGCCACCAACGCGGGGCTTATCGGCATCTCGCGGCTGGCTTTCTCCCTGGGCATCCACAAGCTGCAGCCCTCCGCACTGAGCAAGGTGCACCCCAGGTTCAAGACACCCTACATTTCCATAATCTTGTTCAGTCTGGTGGCTATTATCATCCTGATTCCGGGGTTCTTTGGCACCAATGTCTTTGCCAACATGGGGGCGCTCTATGCCTTCGGCTCGCTGCTGGCCTTTATGTTCGCCCACGCTGCTATCCTCAGCATGAGAGTCCGCAAGCCGGATATGGAACGGCCCTTTAAGCTGGGCTGGAACCTGAGAATCTGGGGGCGGGAACTGCCAATAACGGCTATCATCGGCCTGGTCTCCACCTCTGGGATATGGATTATTATACTGATTACCCAGCCCTATAGCCGCTGGGTGGGAGCAATCTGGATGGCTATCGGGCTGATTGTTTACTGCCTCTACCGCTGGAAATCGCATTTGCCCTTGACCCACCTGCCAAAAGAACCGGGGGAGGGGGGATTGTAGAGTCGCCCGCGGGGGATTATAATACAGTTACTCCATAACCCGGGCGGCAACAGGAAGAAGATGGAGTTCAATAAGATTCTGGTGCCGGTCACCGGCACCACGGCCGACGACGAGGTAATAAAGCTGGCCTGCCAGTTGGCCAAGAAGAGCAAGGCCAAAATCTGGACGGTCTATGTGCTCACGGTGAAGCGCACGCTGCCGCTGGACGTCGAGATTACGCCCGATGTCAAGAAGGCCGAGGAGGTACTGGACCACATCACCATCGTGGCCGAGGACGAGGGCTACGAGGTGGAGACCGACCTGCTCCAGGCCCGCGAGGCGGGACCGACCATCGTCGATGAAGCCGTGGAAAGGGAGGCTGATTTAATCCTGATGGGAGTGGTCTATAAACGGATTTTCGGGCAGTTCAGCCTGGGCAGCGTGGTGCCCTACGTGTTGCAAAACGCTCCCTGCGAGGTTATACTCTATCACCAATATACTCCGTAGTTTGGGTTAAAATGTTATGAAAGTAGTAATTATGGGCTGCGGCCGGGTGGGGGGGAGGCTGGCGGGGCTTTTGGCCATCGAGGAGCACGATGTTACCATCTTAGACCTCAATGATTACAGCTTCCGCCGACTGCCGCCCAAGTTCGGGGGCACCGCCCTGGTGGGCAACGGCACCGACGAGGACACGCTCAAAAAGGCGGGCATCGAGAAAGCCGACGCCTTTATCGCCCTTACCCAGGGGGATAACCGCAACATCATGGCCTGCCAGATCGCCAAGCACATCTTTAACGTGCCCCGGGTGCTCTGCCGCACCTACGACCCGCTACGACGGGAGCTTTTCGGCTCGCTGGGCATCGAGTCCTTCAGCCCGACCACCATATTCGCCCAGCTGGTAAAGGAGAAGCTGCTCGAGGAAAAACCGGAAGGAGAGAAGAAGGCTAACTAATGTATATTATTATTATCGGCGGGGGGCAGGTGGGCTATTACCTGGCCAAGGCGCTGCTGGACGAGGGGCACGAGCTGCTGGTGCTGGAAAAGGACGCCGCCCGTACCGCCTTTATCTGTAACGAACTGGGCAGTGTTTGCATCCGCGGCGACGGCTGCGAGATGGCCACGCTGGAAGAGGCGGGGGCGGGGCGGGCCGAAATGTTCGTCGCCGTCACCGGAGACGACGAGGACAACCTGGTTTCCTGCCAGGCCGCCAAGCATAAATTTAACGTGCCCCGCACCGTAGCCCGCGTCAATAACCCCAAGAACGAGACCATCTTCAAGAAGATGGGCATCGACGTTACCATCAGCAGCACCAAGATAATCCTGGAGAGCATAGAGGAAGAAGTGCCCACCCACCCTATAACGCACCTGCTGGACATCCAGGAGCAGGGGCTGGAGATTGTGGAGATAAAAATCCCGCCCCACGCCACCACCATAGGCAAAACGGTGAAGGAGCTTCCGCTGCCGGCGGGGAACACACTATCGCTGGTTATTCGCGGCCAGCAGAAGCCTTTCGTCCCCGACGAAGACACCGTCCTCGAGGCTGAAGACCAGATAGTAGCCATCACCACCCCCGAGACGGAAGAAGCGCTGGAGACCGCCCTCAGAGGTTCCTGAATATTTAGTCATACTCGGTGAAGCTAACACCAGGAGGCTTCCCGTGACCGCAGGCAAGCTCGACCGATTCTGGGCGCTGATTACCCTGCTGCTGATAGCCGTTATCGTTATCGGGGGCGTTATCGCCTGGCAGCACTACAGCCCCAACCACCCCATCAAGATTACCCTGTTAGAGGAGCCGAACGCCACCGACGGGGTCAGCCCGCCAGACCAGCCGCAAAAGATAGACATCAACCGCGCCGAATCCTGGCTGCTGGAGGCGTTGCCCGGCATCGGGCCGAGCAAGGCGCAGGCTATCATCGCTTACCGCCAGCAGAACGAGGGCTTTAGCCACATCACCGAGATAACCGAGGTCGCCGGCATAGGACAAGCCATATACGACGATATCAAGGACCTGATTACGGTAGGCGATTAACACTTAAGGAAGGCCGTTGGCACTTATATACTTGAGCGGTGCCTGGGTAGCGGGTATCTTTCTGGGGTCGAGGCTAGCTCTGCCCTTCGCCCTCATCTTTGTCGGGCTGGTTCCCCTTTCCCTGCTTTTTTTCTTTCCCCAGCGACGCAAGCTGATAATAATAACCGCCGTCTGCCTTATCGCCTTTTTCGGGGGGGCGCTCTGTTACCAAGCGAGCCAGCCCCTCAAGGATGGCAGCCACATCTCATCGTATCTGGAAGAGGAAGCTCAAGAGGTTAAAGTTGAGGGGATGGTGAGCGCCGACCCCGAGGTCAGGGACAGCGCCACCCATATACGGCTCTCGGTCAGCCGTATAGACCTAGAGGGTGAAGGGTGGCGGGAGGTGGGGGGTAACGTCTTGTTATTCGTCCCCCGCTACCCCGAATACGAATACGGCGATGTTTTACGGGCATCCGGGGAGCTGGAGACGCCGACCCAGCTCGGCGACTTCGATTACAAGGGCTACCTGGAGCACCAGGGGATATATGCCACCATGCGCATCTACAGCTCAGCGGATATAGAGCGCATAGATACAGGCCGGGGAGTTAAGCCTCTGGAGTGGATTTATTCATTGAGAAACAGCCTGTCGGAGAGCATCGCCGAGGTTATGCCCGAACCGCAGGCAGCGCT
>SOKR01000102.1 GCA_004375675.1 Dehalococcoidia bacterium | reverse complement strand
TGAGGACTTTTCACTTTAACTTCAAGGACAAGAAGCTGGCTAAAGAATTCCGCTTCGAGGCGGGGCAGTTCGGCCAGTACTCCGTCTTCGGCCTCGGCGAAGCCACTTTTTGCATTTCCTCCAGCCCCACCCATCCCAACCACCTGGAATTCGCCGTGCAAAAGGTAGGCAGGGTGACCAACGCCCTGCACCGTTTGGGCGTCGGCGCCGAGATTGGCTTCCGGGGACCCTACGGCAATAGCTTCCCTCTCGATACCTTGAAGGGTAAAAACCTGGTCTTCGTCGGCGGGGGCATCGGTCTGGCGCCGCTGAGGTCTTTAATCTGGAATGTCATCGACAACCGCGATAAGTATAATAAGGTAGATATCGTCTACGGCGCTCGAACTCCCGCCGACCTATGCTTCGGGTACGATTTAGAGGCGTGGGACAAGGACAAGACGATAAACATGGTCACCACCGTGGACAAGGGCGACGACGCCTGGAAGGGCAAAGTTGGCCTGGTGCCCAAGATACTGGAGAAGGTGGCACCTTCAGCTAAAGATGCGGTGGCTATCGTCTGCGGGCCACCGATTATGATACGTTTTACCTTCCCCACGCTGGAAAAGCTGGGCTTTAAGCCGGCACAGATGCTCACCACGCTGGAGAAGCGTATGAAGTGCGGCATCGGCAAGTGCGGGCGGTGTAATATCGGTGATGTCTATGTCTGCCGCGACGGGCCTGTTTTCAGCTACAAACAGATAAAGGATTTTGTGTCCAGCGAGTATTAAACTAAAGCTCCCTCCATCTCAGCCACGATTTGCTCATTGGTGAAGTGCTCAAGGCTTACGGCATGACTGAAGCAGGCAGCGATACAGGCGCCGCAGGCTTTGCACAAAGCCTCGTTGACCCGACACACCCCCTTCTCCTCATCAAAGTCAATGGCGCTATAGGGGCAAACCAGTTTGCAGACCTGGCAGCCGGAGCAGATTCTCTCGTCAATCACCGCCGTGGCGGCTTCCACCTCCACCCTACCCTTGCTGATCATAGCCAGAGCCTCAGCCGCCGCCGCTGACGCCTGAGCCACTGTATCGGGGATATCCTTGGGGCCCTGGCAGCAGCCAGCCAGAAAGATGCCGTCGGTCATGGTCGAGACCGGCTCCAGCTTGGGGTGTCTCTCCAGTAAAAAGCCGTCGGCACTGCGGCTGATGTTAAATAAACGAGCGACAGCATCAGCGTCCAGCTGCGGCTCCAGTGCGCAGCTGAGAATCACCATGTCCACCGGTAGTCGCCGCTGCTTCCCTACCAGTGTATCCTCGAACTGGACGATGAGCTTACCCTCTTCTTCGGGGGTCTCGGCGACATCGGTTATCTCAGCGGGGCGGCCTCGAATAAAGGTCGTGCCTTCCTCGAGGATGCGGTTATAGAACTCCTCGTAGCCTTTGCCGAAGCTCCGTATGTCGATATAGAACTCGTAGACCTCGGCGTCGGTATGTTCTTTTATGAGGTGGGCGAACTTCATGGAGTGCATGCAGCAAACCCGCGAGCAGTACTCGTGGTATTTTTCATCGCGGCTGCCCACGCAGTGAATGATGGCGATGCTCTTCGGCTCCGAGCCGTCCTTGAGTACGAGGCTGCCCTCGGTGGGGCCCGCCGAATTGACCAGGCGCTCGAACTCCAGGCTGGTGATTACGTTATCCAGCCGCTTGTAGCCGTAGGCATAGATGGGGGTGGGATCGAAGACTTGAAAGCCGGTAGCCAGGATTATGGAACCGACCTCGACCTCGATTATCTCGTCTTCCTGCTCAAAATCTATAGCCTTGGCCTCGCAGAACTTCTCGCAGGCGCGGCACTTACCACTCTGGAAATAGGCGCAGTGCTCCCTGTCGATAACCGGTATGTTGGGCACCGCCTGGGGGAAGGGGCTATAGATTGCCTTTCTCTTGCCCATCCCGGCTTCGAACTCGCTGTCCACCTTCCAGGGGCACTTCTCCTGGCAAACGCCGCAGCCCGTGCAAAGCTCTTCGTTGATGTAGCGCGCCTTCTTCCTGATTTTAACCTTGAAATTGCCGATATAGCCGGAAACCTCTTCCACTTCACTGTAGGTCAACATCTTAATGAAAGGATGGGAACCCACCTGCGTCATCTTGGGGGTGAGAATCCAGGCGGAGCAGTCCAGGGTGGGGAAGGTCTTATCCCGCTGCGCCATATGCCCGCCGATACTGGGGGTCCTTTCCACCAGATAGACCTGGTGCTCGGAATCGGCGATTTTAAGCGCCGCCTGGATGCCGGCAATACCCCCACCCACCACCAGGGTATTGGGATTGACCGGCACTTCTTTTGTCTCCAGCGGCTGGTGATAGGAGACCCGCCTCACCGCGGCGCTGACCAGCGCTTTGGCTTTCTCGGTAGCCGCTTGCTTGTCTTCCGTTACCCAGGAAACATGCTCGCGGATATTAGCCATCTCGAAGAGATAGGGGTTTACCCCCGCGTCCTGGCAGGCACGGCGGAAGGTCGGCTCGTGCATGGTCGGCGAACAGGAAGCCACCACCACCCGATTAAGCCCCAACTCTTTGATGTCCTTCTTGATAAGCTCCTGGCCGGGGTCGGAGCACATAAATTTGTAGTCGCGGGCGGCCACCACCCCTTCCAACCCCTGGGCGAATTGGGCAACTGCCGCCGTATCCACCGTGCCCGCGATATTGCTGCCGCAATGACAGATATAGACGCCGATTTTAGGTTCCATATTAACCTCCGTTACAGCTAAATACTATCACAAACCTCTTTGTTCCAACAAGGTGAGATCCCCTCTACATGGTGGCAAGAAATACGCGGGTAAATCCCCCTTTAGTCCCCCCTTCAGCAGGCTCAGGGCAGGCTCTTTGTCAAAGGGGGAAATGGGATAGGGAGAGATTGCTTCGTCGCTACGCTCCTCGCAATGACATTAGTATTTGAGGGGTTGGAGGAGAGAAGTCTATAGAGGTGACACCTCTGTAGGGTGGGCAAGGGTGGGAAGAAAAACCTGGGGTAGGGAGGCGGTAATTTGTCCCCACCACCCCCGCCGTGCTAAACTTCAGGATTAGAAAGGCAACATTTTTATGAAAATACTGGCAACCAACGACGACGGCATATTCGCCGACGGGCTAAAGGCACTGGTCGGTGAGCTAAAGAGCATCGCTGATGTTATAGTTGTCGCCCCCGATAGAGAACTGCATGGCATGGGTGCCTCCGTCAGCCTGCACGAGCCGGTGCGGGTGAAGGAGATGGCGCCGTTGATAGAAGGGGTGGGAAGCTACGCCGTCGAGGGCACGCCCGCCGACTGTGTCATCCTGGCCCTGGGCAAACTGGCTAAAGACAAGATAGACCTGGTCGTCTCCGGAGTGAACCGCGGCTTGAACCTGGGTGATGATGTAATAATTTCGGGGACGGTGGGGGCGGCTCTCCAGGGCTCGGTGCACGGGCTTCCCGCTATCGCCGTTTCGACCCCGCTGAGTGATAACCCCAACTTTGAGGATGCGGCTAGATTTGCCGCCCTGGTCGTAAAAAGGTTTGAGTCGGGGAGCATAAAAGCCAATACCTGCCTCAATGTGAACCTGCCCAACCTGCCGCGGGAAAAAATCAGGGGGGTAAAGTTTACCTACCCGGCCAGCCGCAACCACACCGATACTGTGGAGGAGAGATACGCGGGCAAGCGCCAATACTACTGGCTCGTCCGCCAGCGGGTAAATAAGCCCACCGACGAGAAAACGGATACCTGGGCAATAGAGAAGGGTAACATCTCAATTTCACCGCTGCTAGTCACCCCGGCCAACAGGAGCCATAAATCCATCACCGATAGCCTCTGCTCCGAGCTCTTTGAGGAGTTTAAGCAGCTATAAAGGTTTCAGGTACGGCCAAAGTCCTTTTTCAGCTGCCCGTAGCTGAGGTGAATCATAGTCGGACGTCCGTGGGGACAGGTGTGGGGGGCGGCGGCCTGCTCCAGTTGCC
>SOKR01000080.1 GCA_004375675.1 Dehalococcoidia bacterium | reverse complement strand
TCGCCGCCGGCCTGAGCCTGAGCCTGGATTGGGGTTGGGGCGGGGGCGGCTTGCCCCTGGGGGGTTTCACCTTTTTTGGCAATATTGGCGCGGTAGATGATATGAGCCATATCGTGCTGGATAGTCGCCAGGAGGTCATTGAATAGGTTATGGCCTTCCCTCTTGTAGGCGACGAGGGGGTCGCGCTGAGCTGTAGCCTGCAGCCCTATGCCCTGGCGCATATGTTCCATAGCGGTGAGGTGTTCCACCCAGAGGCTGTCTGTGGTGCGGAGCATGAGCAGTCTTTCCAGAATCCGCATTTTTTCGTCGCCGACCTCTTTTTCTTTTTCCTCATAGAGGGATTCGGCGTGCTCGATGAGCTGGTCTTTAATCTCCCCCGCGCTCATCTGGGAGAGGGTTTCGGCGTCGAGGGTGGGGGGGAGGGGGAAGAAGGTGGCCAGTTCGCCGACCAGGCCTTCGACATTCAAGCCGTCTCCGTAGCTGCCGGCGGTATGAGTTTCCACCAGGGATTGAAGCTCGTCCTTGACCATAGACAGGATGTTCGACTTGAGGTCAACGCCACTCAGGATTTTTTTGCGCTCTTCATAAATAAGCTCGCGGTGCTTATTGACCACGTCGTCGTAGTCGACCAAATGCTTACGGATATCGAAGTGGTAGCCTTCTACCTTGACCTGGGCGGCTTCGATGGCGCGGTTGACCCACTTGTTCTCGATGGGGGTGTCTTCGTCCATGCCCACCCAGCCCAGGACGGTCTTGATGCGGTCGCCGCCGAAACGGCGCGCGATATCGTCTTCTAAAGAGATATAGAAGCGGGAGTTGCCGGGGTCGCCCTGTCGGCCGGAGCGGCCGCGGAGCTGGTTATCAATGCGCCGCGCTTCATGGCGCTCGGTGCCGATAATGCAGAGCCCGCCCAGCTCAATGACCTTCTCGTGGGCCTTTTGCCACTCCTTCTCCCCTTTGCCCTCGGGGTTGCCCCCCAGAATGATATCGACGCCGCGCCCGGCCATATTGGTAGCCACCGTTACCGCCCCCGGCTGCCCCGCCTGGGCGACGATGTCTCCCTCTTCCTCATGCCGCTTTGGATTCGCGTTAAGCACTTGATGGGGGATGCCCCTCTTGGTTAGCTTATTACTGAGGTTCTCTGAACTCTCAATAGATACCGTGCCGATGAGCACCGGGCACCCCTCTTTATGCAGTTGCTCGATATCGTGCACCACCGCCTTGAATTTAGACTCTTCGTTTTTATAAATATAGTCGGGGAGGTCCTGGCGAACCATGGGGCGGTTGGTGGGGATAACGACCACCTCCAGCTTGTATATCTTGTGAAACTCCTCGGCCTCGGTGAGGGCGGTGCCGGTCATGCCCGCCAGCTTTTCGTACATGCGGAAGTAGTTCTGGATGGTGACGGTGGCGTAGGTGCGGCTTTCCTGCTGCACCTTAACGCGTTCTTTGGCTTCTATCGCCTGGTGCAGGCCGTCGGAGTAGCGCCGACCGTACATCAGCCTTCCGGTGAACTCGTCGACGATGATGACCTGGCCGTCCTTGACCACGTACTGGTGGTCTTTACGATATACCTCTTTGGCGTTGAGAGCGTTTCTGATGTAGCGGTGCAGGTCGGCGTTAGCCGGGTCGTAGAGGTTGGGTGACTTGAGCAGCCCTTCGCGCCTGAGCATCCGTTCCATGCTGGTCATGCCGTTATCGGTCAGGCTGACGGCGCGCGTCTTTTCGTCCACGGTATAGTCCACCTCTTTTTTCAGGGTGGGGACGAGGTGGGCGAATATCTGGTATTTCTTGCCCGCTTCCACATCGGGGGCGCTGATGATGAGGGGGGTGCGGGCTTCGTCAATGAGGAGGTAGTCAACCTCGTCGACGATGGCGTAGTTTAAGGGGCGCTGGACGCAGCGGGAGAGGTCGACGACCATGTTATCGCGCAGGTAGTCGAAGCCGAACTCGCTGCTGGCGCCGTAGGTTATATCCGCCTGGTAGGCTTCTTTACGGTCAATGTTGCGGAAGTGCTGCCAGCGGCTTTCACCGGAGTCGTGTTCGGGGTCGTAGAGGCGGGTGGGGGTGTGCTCGTCGGGGCTTTGCATTGGATAAATAATGGCCCCCCTGCCCCCCAGCGCGTTATAGACGGGGCCCCTCCAGTACGGGGCGCGCCGCCCCAGATAATCATTAACCGTGATCAGGTGAACCCCTTTGCCGGTCAGAGAATTTAAGTAGAGGGGGAGGGTCGCCACCAGCGTCTTGCCTTCGCCCGTTTTCATCTCGGCGATTTTGCCCTGGTGGAGAACGATGCCCCCCATGAGCTGGACGTCGAAGTGGCGCTGGCCGATGGTGCGCCAGGCGGCTTCGCGGACGGCGGCAAAGGCTTCGGGCAGCAGCTTGTCCAGGGAAGTGCCTTCCTGAATCCGAGCCTTGAACTCGTCGGTCTTGGCGCGCAGCCCGTCGTCACTAAGTTTCTTGAAGTCGGGCTCGAGCTGGTTGATGCTATCTACTATGGGTTGCAGGCGCTTTAGCTCTTTCTCGTTGGAGTCGCCCCCGCCCAGCCATTTAAACACTTTCTTCTTCCCCGATTAACCCTTTGGCTTCCTCGGCTCTGTTTTCATTGACCATGACCTTAACCTCCCCCATCCCGTCAACAGTAAACACGTGCACGGAAGGCGCGGCATGGGATTTGAGGAGGCAGGCTATGCCGTTACTCTCCAGCAGGCTCTTGATAATGAGGGCTTCGGCTTCGCCGAACGCCTTATAGACTTCCACCAGTTTCATCTGTTTGGCCATATTGCCTCTATTCAAACATAGCCCCGACAGACATCCCGGTATGGATGCGGTGGATGGCTTCACCCAGCAGCGGGGCTATGGGCAGGACGGTAATCTTATCCAGTTTATTCTCGCCGTCAACGGGGACGGTGTCGGTGACCACCACCTCTTTAATGAGGGAGGCGGCTATCTTGGAGACCGCCGAACCGGAGAATATGGGGTGGGTGCAGCAGGCGTATATCTCCTTGACCCCGCGCTTTTCCAGCGCCGAGGCGACGCTTATCAGGGAGCCGCCGGTGTCTATCTCGTCGTCCACGGTGAGCGCCACCTTGCCTTCCACCTCGCCGATGACGTTCATTGTTTCCGCCTTGTCGATATTGCCCACCCGCCTCTTTTCCATGATAGCCAGGGAGGCGTCGAGGTTGGCGGCCAGGTCCCGCGCCCGTTTGGTGATGCCGATATCGGTGGCTACCACCACCAGGTCTTTGAACTTCTTTTCCTTGAAGTAGTTGGTAAACAGCTTGAGGGCGGTCAGCTCGTCGACGGGTATGTTGAAGAAGCCCTGAATCTGGGCGGCGTGCAGGTCAACCGTGAGCAGGCGGTTGGCTCCGGCTACGGTGAGCAGGTCAGCTACCAGTCGGGCCGTTATCGGCACGCGGGGCTGGTCTTTTTTGTCGGTGCGCCCGTAGCCGTAGTAGGGAACGACGGCGGTGATGCGCCCCGCCGACGCCCGTTTCAGGGCGTCGAGCATAATGAGCAGCTCGACCAGGTTGTTGTTTATCGGCGAGCAGAGGGGCTGGATAACGAAGGTATCCCGCTGGCGGACGTTTTCCAGGATGCGGACGAAGATATTTTCGTTGCTGAAGGTAAAGACCTCGCATTCGCCTAGGGGTATTTTGAGGTATCCCGCCACCGCTTTGGCCAGGGTGGAGTGGGCATTGCCGGTGAATACCTTTAGCTCATCCATCACTCGTTGCCTCCTCTCGAATACGGCTTTAGTCCATTATAGCACTATTGTTTATCTACCTCACCCCCTTAGTTAACAACCCGCCCCCTTGTTAGCGGAGGTTGTTTCATCCTACCCAAAGCCCACCCTACAGGGGTTAGACCCCTATATACCCTTTATTTGGGGATGTTTTACCCACCACCCCACCTTGGCGAGCGTGCGTTTGTCGTCCCAACCCAGCCCGCCCTAATGAGTAAACTCCTTAACCTGGGGGATATGCCCATCCCCTATGGTGGCGTAAGTCC
>SOKR01000113.1 GCA_004375675.1 Dehalococcoidia bacterium | reverse complement strand
ACTCGCGACAACCTGCTTGGAAGGCAGGGACTCTACCAACTGAGTTACTCCCGCGCATATACATTCTATCCCCAAAAATCAGGCTTGTAAAGAATATATTGCCCTTATAGAATCAGCATGGCGTCGCCGAAGCTATAGAAACGGTATTTCCTGGCCATAGCTTCTTCATAGGCGTTGATAATGAAATCTTTGCCGGCGAAGGCCGCCACCAGCATCAATAACGTTGAGCGGGGTAGATGGAAATTGGTGATCAGGGCATCGACCATGCGGAACTGGTATCCGGGCAGGATGAAAAGGCTAACCCCGCCCTCGAAGGGCTCTAAAAGAGACTTCTGGCTGGCTTGAGCCGCCCCTTCAATGATTCTCACCGTAGTGGTGCCGACACAGATAATCCTCCGCCCCTCCCCCCGGGCTTGAGCCAAACGGCCGGCTACTTCTTTAGTTACTATGCCGTATTCCTTATGTATAGGGTGCTTCAGCGGGTCCTCTTCCCTGACCGGACGGAAGGTATCCAGCCCCACATGGAGGGTGACAAACAATAGTTCAATCCCTTTCTGTTCTATCCGTTCGAGCAATCGGGGGGTAAAGTGCAGCCCCGCCGTGGGCGCGGCGACGCTGCCCGGGACGCGGGCGTAGACCGTCTGGTAGCGTTCCTCATCCGCCAGGGGGGTACGTATATAGGGCGGCAGCGGGATTTTGCCCAGTTTCGGCAGCCGTATCTCTTCGGGAAAGCGTATCACCTTTATTCCCCCCTCCCCTTCTCCGGTTATCTCCGCCCAGACCTTAGACTCGGAATCGCCTATCTCAAGTTTCGTGCCGACAGCTACCCGCTTGGCTGGCTTGAGCAAGACCTCCCAGACAGCGTTATCCAGCTGGCGTAAGAGCAAGAGCTCAACCTTACCCCCACTATCAGCCTTCTTGCCCTTGAGACGGGCGGGGATGACACGGCTATCGTTACAGACCAGGACATCGCCAGCCTTGAGATAGTCAACTAAATCAGCAAAGCGGCGGTGCTCTATTGAGCCACGGTTGCGCTCCAGGACCATAATCTGTGACTGGTCCCTGGGCTCCAGGGGAACTTGGGCGATAAGCTCGGGGGGCAGGTGATAATCGAAATCGCTGGTCTTCATACCTTTAAAGCTCTGAGGAGAAGTATAGCAGTGCTGTAGATAAGAAGGCAATTTAAGTATATATGCGCTTGAAGCTACCCCACCCCTATGCTACAATGGCTAACGGCTTGAATTCTTTAAGAGGCCAAGATGACGCAAGAATCGAAATGGGAACCCAAGCTGCTCGGTTTTCTCTGCCGCTGGTGCAGCTACGCCGGCGCCGATTTGGCCGGCACCAGCCGCAAGAAATACCCGGCCAACATAAGGATAATAAAGGTCCCCTGTTCGGGGAGGGTTGATTCCCTCTTTATCCTCAAGGCACTGCGCCTGGGCTTTGACGGAGTGCTGGTCTCCGGCTGTCACCCCGGTGATTGCCACTATCAGACGGGAAACTACCGCGCCCGCCGCCGGATAGCCATCACCAAGAGGTTTCTGGAATACCTCGGCGTCGAGCCCCAGAGGCTTCAAGCCAGCTGGGTTTCGGCTTCGGAAGGCGGAAAGTTCACCGAGGTAGTGACCGATGTGACCCGGGGGCTGAAAGAAGTCGGCCCCAACCAACTGTTTGAAAGAAGGAAAGATGGAGCAAAAGCTAAGGCAGGAAGCAAAGGCACTGCTCGAGCAAAAAAGGGTTGACTGGATTATCGGCTTTACCCCCGGAAGCCTGAAGTTCACCACTACCCCTCTGATAACCAGGGACAAAGCCGATACCGAGCGCCTGGTCATCAACCCCTTTATAACCAATAACCTGGCTAATTTCCTCACCGAGATAAAGGGGCGGGTGGGTATCGTGGCTAAGGGCTGCGAGAGCCGTTCCATCGTCAGCCTGATACAGGATAACAAGGTCGCCAGGGAGGACCTGGTGATTCTGGCCGTCCCCTGCCCGGGGATTATCGACCTGGCCAAGATAGAGCGGCTGGTGGGTAAAGATAGAGACGAGCTGGACGATGTCAGCCGGGATGGAGACAAAGTAAGCGTAAAGGTCGACGGCAAGAAAAAAGATTTTGCCGCTGCCGACGTCCTCTTCGACCACTGCCTTGCCTGCGAACTGCCCACCCCTCAGGAATACGATATCATTCTCGGCGAGCCGCGACCACCAGCGCCCGACCTGAAGGTAAGCGGGCAAAACATAGCCGAGCTAAAGGCACTAACGCCAGCCGAGCGGTGGGCGTCATGGGAAAATGAACTCAGCCGCTGCATCCGCTGCTATGCCTGCCGCAATGTCTGCCCCGCTTGTTTCTGTCAGCGGTGCTTCGTTGAAGAGACCGAGCCGCAATGGACTCTGCCCATGCCCCAGTGGCAGGATAACCTCATCTTCCAGATAATACGCAACATCCACGTGGCGGGTAGGTGCACCGACTGCGGCGAATGCGAGCGCGTCTGCCCGGTGAATATCCCGTTACGCAGCCTGACCCGCGAGATGTATGACACAGTCGACGAGCTCTTCAAATTTAAATCGGGTATGGACAAAGACGCCCTGCCGCTAATGGCCCACTACGAACAGGAAGAAGCCGAGGACTTTTTTAAGTAAAAATGGCTAAAAAAGCAAGCAAGAAAGATGTCGCCCAGCTGCTTAAGAAATGGAGCCAGCAGTTTGCCGTACTGGCTCCGTCAAGAGAAAGCGGCGTGGCGGCTATGGCGGAGTGGGACGGTAAAGACACCAGTTTCCTGGAGTGGTACCGAAACACGGTGGTTCCTCCCAAAGCCAGCTTCCTGCCCCCTATGGAGGAAATGTTCCGCTTCCACAAAGATGAAGAGGGCTACCAGATAGAGCCGCCGTCTAGAAACGGACAAAAGCAGTTGGTTTTCGGCATTCGCCCCTGCGACGCCAGGGCTATGGCGATACTGGATATGACCTTTGAGGATGCCTACCAAGACCCCTACTATTTAGAAAAGAGAAAGAACGCGGTGCTGGTCGGGCTGGGTTGCACCAACCCCTGCCAGAGCTGCTTCTGCACCTCTATGGGCACCAGCCCCACCGACCCCACCGATGTCGACATTATGCTCATTGATATCGGCGACCACTTCCTGATTGAGGAGGTCACCGCCAAAGGCAAGGAGCTCCTCGCCAAGACCGGCGGCTTGAAGGAAGCCACCAAGAACGACGAGGCTGAAGCCAAAAAATCCAGAGAGACCGCTTATAATAAGGTAAGCCGAAAGCTGGATACCGAGGGCATTAAGGATAAGCTGCTCGACAGCTTCGATGATGAGGAATTCTGGAGCCAGACCGCCGCCAAGTGCATAAGCTGCGGTATCTGCACCCTGCTCTGCCCCACCTGTTACTGCTTCGACATCAACGATGAGGTGGTCAAGGGAGAGGGGACGAGGTTCCGCAGCTGGGATAGCTGCGGCTTCCCTCTCTACACCAAGATGCCCATGGAGAATCCCAGGAGCGAGAAGTGGCGGCGGGTCAGGCAGAAGGTATGCCATAAATACGAGTTCTACCCCATGGCCTTTGATGTCATCGCCTGCACCGGCTGCGGGCGGTGCATCCGCCTCTGCCCAGTGAACTGGGATATTACCCAGGTTATAGAGAGCGTGCCCGAGAAAGTTAAAGGAGCCAAATGACGGTCAGCGATACAACTAAGCGCCCCCAGTTCTTTGCCCAGGATAATGTCTATATGCCCCATATCGTGGTTATCGAGAAGATAATCGAGGAAACGCCGGGCGTGAGTACCTTTCACTTTAACTTCAAGGACAAGAAGCTGGCCAAGGAGTTTCGTTTCGAGTCGGGGCAGTTCGGCCAATACTCCGTCTTCGGTCTCGGCGAAGCTACCTTCTGCATTTCTTCCAGCCCCCCCCGCCCCGACCCCCTGGAATTCGCCGTCCAGCGTGTGGGCAGGGTGACCAACGCCCTGCCCCGGTTGGGCGTCGGCGCCGAGATTGGCTTCCGGGGCCCCTACGGCAATAGCTTCCCTCTCGCTACCGTG
>SOKR01000051.1 GCA_004375675.1 Dehalococcoidia bacterium | reverse complement strand
TCCCTTAATCCCTGAATGATTTTTCGGTTTTCCTCCTGTCTAAAGAAGGCGAGTATGCTGTCGGCAATCTTGGGGCCGATGGCTTCGATTTTCATAAGCTCGTCGCGGGATGCTTTAGACAACGCCTCAATGCTACCAAAGCGTCCGGCTAAAATCTCCGCCGTCTCGCCGCCGATGTGGCGTATGCCTAAAGCAAAGATGAGCCTGGCCAGCGGCCTTTCTTGGCTCTCCTCTATGGCTTTGAGCAGGTTGTCGACGCTCTTTTTCCCCGTGTTTTCCAGCTCCAGCAGCCCGGCTCGTTTTTCTGCCAGCCTGTAGAGGTCGGCGGCGTTTTTGACCAGCCCGTTGTTATAAAGTATCACACTCTGGGCTTCGCCGATGCCCTCGATATCCATCGCCCCCCGTGAGGCAAAGTGCTCGATGCGCTGCTGTGCCTGTGCCGGGCAGGCGGCATTACTACAATAGTACATGACCTCGCCCTCAGGCTTAACGATGCTGTCCTTACCGCATTCGGGGCAGAGAGGGCGTCCTTTATCGTTTTTGGGCAGCTTGTCTAAGAGACTGAACTCTTTTTCCTTTCCACTGCGTTTGCTTACCACGGGACCGACCACCTGGGGTATGACCTCGCCGGCGCGCTGGATGACCACGGTGTCGCCGACGCGGATGTCCTTGCGCCGGATGTCGTCTTCGTTGTGCAAAGCGGCATGCTTGATGGTGACGCCGCTCACCGCCACCGGCTCTAAAACGGCGTAGGGGTTGAGCGTGCCCGTCCGGCCCACGCTGATTTCAATGTCGTTCAAGCGAGTAGTGCCCTGGACGGCGGGGAACTTGTAGGCAATCGCCCACCTCGGCTCGCGGCCGATGTCGCCCAGCCGTTCCTGCAATCCAATCCGGTTGACTTTAACCACGACGCCGTCGGCTTCGTAGGGGAGGCTCTCTCTACGCTCTACCCATTTTGTATAATAGCCTTCGACCTCTGCAATGCTCTTGAGCAAGCGGTTGTTGGGGTTTATCTTGAAGCCGAGCGATTTAAGGTATTCCATGGTCTCCCAGTGGGTGGGCAGGGTGGCTTTGGGTTCGGCGTAGCCGAGCATATAGATATAAATGTCCAGCGGGCGCTTGGCGGTGATGCGCGGGTCGAGCTGGCGCACCGAGCCGGCGGCGGCGTTTCTGGGGTTGGCGAAAAGGGGCAAGCCTTCTTCAGCCCTTTCCCGGTTAAGCTTCTCGAAGCCCGCCTTGGGCAGAAAGACCTCGCCGCGCACCTCGAATCGGGGCGGGAAGTCTCCACTCACCGATAGGGGGATGCTCCTCACCGTCTTCAGGTTCTGGGTGATGTCTTCGCCGCGCAGCCCGTCGCCGCGGGTAGCCCCGGTGGTGAGCTTGCCGTCGATATAGGTCAGCGCCACGGCCAGGCCGTCAATCTTGTGCTCGCCGGCGAAGTCGAACTGCTGGCTGCCGGCCAGCTTTAGAATTCGCTTGTACCAGGCGGCCAGCTCTTCTTGAGAAAAGGCATTGCCCAGCGAGAGCAGGGGATAGCGGTGTTCGACGACGCCGAAAGCCTCCACGGGCGCCGCGCCCACGCGCTGGGTGGGGGAATCGGGGGTGAGAAACCGGGGGTATTCCGCCTCCAGCGCCTGGAGTTCCCGCATCAGCTCATCGTATGCGGCGTCGGAAACCTCGGGGCTGTCCAGCACGTAGTAGCGGTAGTTGTGATGGTTGATTTCCGACTTTAGCTTCTCTATCCTTTGTTTTGCCTGGTTAAAGTTGGCCACGGGATACCCTCGGCGTGCGCGTTCTCGAAAATTATAACACACCAGCTAGCTAGGCAAAAGAGAAGACGTTATAATAGTATAAAGTAAGGGGGGTCGGTAAAATGTGGCTAAAGCGAATTTTGATATCAATCGGCATCCTGGCGGCGGTGGGCGGGGGCGGTTTTATCCTTTATAGCGCGGCTTACGTCGCGGGCGACGCCGCCGGCTATGACGAAGGCTACCTGGCGGGGCAGAAAATAGGCTATATAATGGGCAACCAGGACGGCTATACTGACGGTTTTGCACTGGGCAAAGACGAGGGTTACGGCGAGGGCTATGGCGAAGGCGAGACTGTCGGCTATGACACAGGCTATGCGGAGGGACTGTATGCCGGTACGGGCCACGGCTATTGCCTGGCAGACCCCACCTACGCGGAGGCGGTCGACTTTCTACGCCGCGACCGCACCGACTGGAACCGCTACAAAGACGATAGCTACGTTTGCAGCCACTTTTCCCGGGACGTTTGCAATAACGCCGAGGCGGAGGGCTGGCGCTGTGCTTTCGTCGAGTTGCGCTACTCGGATTTGGGGCATTCCATAATCGCCTTCGACACCATCGACCGGGGGCTGGTCTATTTCGAGCCTCAGTTCGACGACGAGG
Organism: Dehalococcoidia bacterium; assembly: GCA_004375675.1. Classification (GTDB taxonomy): domain Bacteria; phylum Chloroflexota; class Dehalococcoidia; order Dehalococcoidales; family BS750m-G39; genus E44-bin88. The sequence continues at coordinate 1,635 of SOKR01000051.1, read as the reverse complement.
TCAGGGTGGAGCTCGGCCGTCGCTATTCCCAGTTGAACGACTATGTGATACCGTACTGGGACGACGTGATTCGGGATATACTGGTTATCTGGTAGCCAACTTGTGCCCTTCCCGAACTATGGGGTAAACTAGGTTAAGAATCCCCTACGGCTTAGAAAGAGAGAGTTATGGCTGAGATTCATCCCTTCCGCGGGGTGCACTACAACCAGCGCCAGGTCAAGGATTTGGCCGAAGTTATCTGCCCCCCCTACGACGTTATTTCACCGCAATTGCAGCAGGAGCTTTACCAGCGTAACGAATACAACTTCGTCCGACTGGAGCACAACCGCGAGCTGCCTCAGGACACGACTAAGGACAATAAATATACCCGTTCGGCGGCTGTTCTGGAACGGTGGTTGGCGCAAAAGGTTCTGGTCGCCGACGAAACGCCGTCTATCTACCTCCACGACCACTATTTCCATCATAATGGTCGGGAATACCGACGGCGCGGTATCATCGCCGGCGTTCGCCTGCAGGAGTGGGCGGATAATGTCGTCCGCCCTCACGAGGGCACGCTCGCCGAGCACACTACCGACCGCCTGAGCCTGCTCTGGGTGTGCCAGGCCAACACCAGCCCCATACTGGCTCTATTCGAGGACAAGGGAGGGCGGGTCTCAGCACTACTGACGAAAAAGGAAAAAAGCCTGCCTATGCTCAGCTCCGGCGAGATTGATGGGGAGAGGCATAACCTCTGGGCGATAAATGACCCTGAGGCTATTAATCAGCTAGGCGCCAGCCTGTCCGACCAGCCTCTCTATATCGCCGACGGGCACCACCGCTACGAGAGTGCGCTTACCTATCGGCGGGAGCGGCGCGCTGGCTCCTCATCGGTTTCGGGGGAGGAAGCCTTTAACTTCGTCATGATGGAGCTGGTGGATTTCGCCGACCCCGGGCTGGTCATCCTGCCCGCCCACAGGCTGGTGCGTGGCATGTCCAAGGCGGCCTTGAGCGAGCTTGCCGCCCGGTTGCAATCGTTCTTCGAGGTGGAGGAACTGCCCGTCGGTAAGGCCGATGCCTGGGGGCAAATCAACGGTTTGCTTTCGGGGGGAGATAGCAGCGAGGTCAAGTTGGTCCTGCTCGGGCTGGTCGAGGGACGGCTGCTGCAACTTAGATTACGCGACTTCAATGCCGCCGACCAGATGATGCCCCACTTCCACTCCGAATTATATAAGCGGCTGGATGTCGATATCGTGGATAGCGTCATACCCCACGAGCTGGGGAGGGGCGGGGAGTCCATCACCTACAGCTATGACGGGCAGGACGCGGTAAACAGGGTTTTAAGCCAGGAATACCAGCTTGCCTTTCTCTTGAGCCCGGTGCGGGTGGAGGCGGTTAAAGCCATCGCCGACGCTGGCGACAAGATGTCGCGCAAGGCGACTTACTTCTACCCCAAAGCACCGGCGGGGCTGGTGCTGCACCGTCTGGACTAGAGCTTAGCCTGTTTTACCGAATAGACATCGGGCAGCGACAGTATTTGCTGCCGCTTTTTCTCGGGCAGAGGCTCGTCCAGAGCCAGTATCATCAGGGCGTCGCCCCTCGGCTTCAGGCGGGAAAGGTGCATGGCGCTGATGTTGATATCGGCGTCACCGGTTATCT
>SOKR01000166.1 GCA_004375675.1 Dehalococcoidia bacterium | reverse complement strand
AAAGGGAGGGCGAAATGTGAAATGACTACGGCATTATTTCATGCTATCGATAATAGTCTCGGCGGCCAGCCTGACACCTGTCCCCGGCGGCAGGCCGCACTTCTCAAAACCCTTCTCCTTGGTGAAGGCTACCATGGCCTCTTCGCTTTCCCCGGGATTTAGCCTGTGGCCGAGAATCACCGTTTCGATGATATCGGCGCAATACATGTGACCTATCTTACCTTCAAATTGAGCCATAAATTTCTGGGCAATCATGATAGTTTTATCCTTCGCCGCAATATCAAGCTGGTCATCACTGCCGAAATATAGCCCGAAGGTAATCAGACTGCCGGTTATGCCCCCGCACATATCCCCGGTGCCGCCGATACCGGGAAAGGGGGCCAGGGCTTTAATTATCTCCATGTTACCCAGGCCGAATTCTTCCATAAGCGCCAGCGCCGTGCCCTGGGCACAATCCTTTAAAACAAAGTTATATTCCTCAGCCAGCCGCTCCACGTGGTCGAGGATTTCCTTCTTGTTGGCTATCAGCTCTTCCGGGTTCAATTTCTTCCTGGGAATCCCATCCTTGGATAGCTTTCTAATTCTGGCCTCAAGAGCGGGCATATCCCAGTCTCTGGCTGCCAGTTCGTCTACCTTTTTCTTTAATGCCGCATAGTCTGGCATTATCTGGTTACCTCCTCGTTGAACTTTTTAGCTAGTAAACAAGTATACACGATTTGGCTCCGTTTTAAAAGATAGGGGTGGGGTGTTGACAAACCATTACCGCCTGCTTTAGTGTATTGACAGACAACTTAAAGTTGCGGTAGTATAATGTAAGCGGCAAACGGTTGCCGCTTACCGCAAATTAAGGGGTATAATGAAGAAGGTTTACGTTAAGGAAGAGGTCTGTATCGGCTGTCGGCTCTGCGAGGTTTACTGCCAGTTGCAGCACGCCCACTCGTCAGACCTGGTCAAGGCGTTCAAGAAAGAGTCGCCGCCGCCCCTGCCCCGGTTGCGGGTGGATGAGCGGGGGGTGGTGTCGCTTTCGGTGCGCTGTCAGCAGTGCGACGACGCGCCCTGCGTTCAAGCCTGTCTTACCGGTGCCCTTGAGCGGAACCCGGAGAGCTTGCTGGTGACGGTGGACGAGGACAGGTGCATCGGCTGCTGGACATGCGTTCTGGTCTGTCCGCTGGCGGCGATAAAACAGGACAAGGAGCAAAAGAAGGCGCTGAAATGCGACCTTTGCCAGGGAGAGGAAATTCCCGTTTGCGTGGCTAATTGCCCTAACGAAGCGCTGGTCTATGTCGAGGAGCCGGATAGTACCCTCAAGGTGGAAAGCCCGGCAACTCAAGGGCACGAATGAGAGGAAACTAGATGATTGCCATAATCGATTATGGCGCGGGTAATCTGCGTAGCGTGGTTAACGCCATCAGCCGTTTGGGCTACAAAACTAATGTAACCACCAGCCCGGCCGAGGTGCTTGAAGCACAGGCGGTTATATTGCCGGGGGTGGGGGCGGCGGCTGACACCATGGCTAACCTGCGGCAGCAGGGGCTGGACAGCCCCATCCGGCAGTTTATCACCGGGGGGAAGCCCTTCCTCGGCGTCTGTATCGGGATGCAGGTCTTATTGAGCGGCACCGAAGAGGGCGGTAATCACGAGTGCCTGGGGGTTATCCCCGGCAAGGTGCGCAGGTTTGCCCCGGGACTGAAGGTCCCGCACATGGGTTGGAACCAGCTGAAACAGAAGAGGGCGCACCCCGTCTTTGAGGGGATAGCCGACGGCGCTAACTTCTACTTTGTGCACAGCTATTACGTCGAGCCCGACGATGGGGGGCTGGTGGTGGGCGAAACGGAATACGGCATACCGTTTTGCAGCGTTATCGCCAAGGACAACCTGATAGCCACCCAGTTCCACCCGGAGAAGAGCGGGGAGGTCGGGCTCAAAGTGTACGATAATTTCATCAAGATGGCTCTGGGAGCTAAGACAGGCGGGCGGTGAAATAATGGCGAAGACAGATAAGATAAAATATCTAATAATCGGCAATTCGGCGGGTGGCATCGGTGCCGCCGAAGCCATCCGCGAGCTGGATAAAGCAGGGACGATGGCTATCGTCTCCGACGAGCCTTATCCCGCCTATTCGCGCCCGCTTATATCGGAGCATTTGTTCGAGGGGCGACCTCTGGAAAGAATGCTCTACCGCGCGCCCGATTTCTACGAGCAGAATAATATCCAGGCCGTCTTCGGCGAGAAGGTGGCGCAGGTCGATTTCAGCGGGCATAGCCTCAAGCTGGAAAGCGGTCGAAGTCTTGCCTGGCAAAAGCTGCTGCTGGCCACGGGTGGTGTGCCCATAGTGCCCAGGATGGAGGGTGGAGATGCCAAAGACGTTTTTACCTTCACCAGGCTCGACGACGCCAAAGCCATCGACAAGTTCCTGAATAAGCATAAGGGGAAGACGCAAGCCCTGGTTATCGGCGGCGGGCTTATCGGGGTGAGCGCTACTGAGGCGCTGGTGAGGCGGGGGGTTAAGGTTTGCATCGTCGAGATGAAGGACTGGATATTGAACACCATTCTCGACGAGGAGGGAGCGGCGCTGGAAGCGAAAGCTCTTGTCGAGGCCGATGTTGACATCATAACCGGCCATACCGTAGCTAAGATAAACAAGAGTCCGTCCGGCGCTGTCGATGGCGCTGTTCTTGACGACGGACGTTCGATTGCCGCTGACCTGGTGGTCGTCGCCATCGGCGTTACCCCTCGTCTTGAGCTGGCGGACGGTCAGCTTAAGACCAACCGCGGCATAATCGTCGATAGACGTATGGCTACATCCCAGCCCGATGTCTATGCCTGCGGGGATGTCGCCGAGGCTTATGACTTCGTCTTCGGGGAGAACCGGGTAACCCCGGTCTGGCCCAACGCCTATGTCGGGGGGAGGATTGTGGGGCAGAATATGGCTGGTGGCAAGGCGGAATACCAGGGCGGGACGGCTATGAATTCCCTGAAGTATTTCGGGGTGAATATCGTCTCGGCGGGCATGGTGGCACCGCCCGATAAGAGCTACGAGGTCATTATCCAAAGGGGCGATGGCATCTACAAAAAGGTGATACTAAAGGACGGGCTGATTACGGGGCTGGTCTTTGCCGGTGATATCGAGAAGTCAGGCATAATCTATAATCTAATGAAGGACAAGGTAAGAGTCGACGGCTTCAAAGAGGAGCTGGTTAGCGACGATTTCGGGCTGGCTTCGCTGCCTGAGGAAATCTGGCGTGCCCGACTGGCGGTGCCGCCTTCAGAGGAAGCTTTCATAGTGCCACCTGTTGAGCCACCCGAAGAAGTGGTCATGGATGAATAGCCCTTGGCTTAGGAGGAACTTAGTTGAGAAATATCAGACGGCTGAATAACCCCAACGATGATAATAAGGTAATCGACGCCTGCTCCATATTCGGCGCCATGGATACCGCGGGGCGGCGGTTTTCGGGGGAGGGGGTTATCCGGGCTACGGCTAACATGCGCGACCGCGGTAACGGGCTGGGCGGCGGCTATGCCGTCTACGGCTTATATCCGGAGTACGCTGACCAGTATGCCTTCCATGTCATGTACCTGAGCCCGCAGGGGCGGCGGGATACCGAGGCGTTTATCAAGGAGAACTTCAGTCTGGTTGCCGAGGAAGAAGTGCCGACGCAAGCGGTTCCCCAGATTCAGGATCCGCCGATGGTGCGGCGCTACTTTCTTGACATAAACCAGGACCAGCTTGGAGAGCAGGCCGAGGACGACTATATCGTTGACCGGGTGATGACCATCAATACCAAACTGGGCGACAGCTTCGTCTTCTCCAGCGGCAAGGACATGGCCGTCTTCAAGGGGGTGGGCTACCCCAAGGATATCGCCGATTACTTCTGCCTGGAGCAGTATAAGGGCTACCTCTGGACGGCGCACGGGCGGTTCCCCACCAACTCCCCGGGGTGGTGGGGTGGGGCGCACCCCTTTTCTATCCTGGACTGGACGGTAATCCACAACGGCGAGATTTCGTCTTACGGGATAAACCGCCGCTACCTGGAGCAGTTCGGCTACCACTGCACCATGCAGACCGATACCGAGGTGGTGGCTTACGC
>SOKR01000116.1 GCA_004375675.1 Dehalococcoidia bacterium | reverse complement strand
GCCTCTGCCAGGATTCGAGGAACTCGCGGTGATAGCGGCCGGCAATCTCGCCGGGTTTTTTTTTCTCCTGCTCCGCCTTGATGGTGATGGGCGTGCCGTGCTGGTCCGAGCCCGACACCATTAAAACATCGTTGCCCTTGAGGCGGTGGTAGCGGGCGAAGATGTCGGCGGGCAGGTAGGCTCCGGCAATCTGCCCCAGGTGTAACGAGCCGTTGGCGTAGGGCCAGGCAACGGCAACCAGGATTTTTTCAGTCATTCTGATTCTCTTGTAAAGACTCGGCCCTCTCCGGGAAAAAGGTCAACACCTGTTGCCCCTTGTCCGAGGTATAACGAGCGTAGCCCTTGCTCAAACAGCAATCGACACAGATACGCGATGCCGTGCCTTTCTCATCGTCGATAACCATATAGCGCTCGGGATATGGTATCGAGCGCTGGCACTCATCGCACTGGACATTCCCCAAAGACGTACAACCACGGCGCATTGTCAACTCACCTCCATACCCGAATCTTTAGCCTGACTTCAGCCAGGCGCGATATAACTCTTTCTTAGATAGTCCCGTCTCCTCGGCGACCTTAGCCACCGCCTCTTTCGCCCCCACCCCACTCCGCCGCATCTTTTGCAATCGTTTTTCGATGGCTTCGGTCAACTGCGGCTTCTCCACTTCTTTTTGTCCCGCGATGACCAGGGTAAACTCCCCCCTCGGCTCGGCGAAGTGCTCTATGGCTTGTTGCACACGACCCCTAAAGACCTCCTCGTGGAGCTTGGTCAGCTCGCGGCAGACGGCGATTTCTCTATCGCCCAGGACCTCCAGTATATCACCCAGCGCCGCCGTTAAGCGGTGCGGAGTTTCAAAGACAACGATGGTGGCCGGGTCGCTGGTAACGGATTGCAGCATTTTTTTGCGGGCGCTCGCCTTGTGCGGCAGAAAGCCCAGGTAGCGGAACTGCCCCGTATCCAGCCCCGAGACCGCCAGCGCCGTAACCACCACCGAGGCGCCGGGAATGGGGACGATGGGAATGCCCCGCTGGCTGGCGGCGACGATAAGCTCGTGCCCCGGGTCGGATATGCCCGGCATCCCCGCGTCCGAAACCAGCGCCACGTCCCCTTGATTCAAGCAATCCAGGATGTAATCCAGCTTGGTCAATTTGTTGCGCTCATGATAGCTGGTGGTCGGTGTCTTGATGTCATAGCTCGCCAGCAGTTGCCTGGTGCGGCGGGTATCTTCAGCAGCGATAAGCTTCACCTCACGCAGAGTCCGCAGGGCACGCAGGGAGATATCTTCCAGATTGCCAATCGGGGTCGCCACAATATAAAGAGGCATGGTTTTTATCCGCCCGATTTTTGCTATTATAACTCATAGCTAGCTCCCAGTCCACTATGCGCCCTGACCCAGCGCCCCTTTTTGTCATTGCGAGGAGCACCGCGACGAAGCAATCTCTCTGCTTTCCCCCACCCTGTTTTATATCTTTTCCCACCCACCGCCCTTTTAAGGTAAAGGGGGCTAGCGCCCCCTCTTAAACACCCCCAAATAAGGAGTTAATAGAGGTCTAACCTCTGTAGGGTGGGTTTTGGGTGGGACGAAATACCTTCGCTAATTAGGTGGGGATAGGACGAAAATCCCCCCCTAAAATCCCTTGACTTTGCCGAACCCCTTTTGCTATAGTTGTGGTTTAAGAAGGTGCGAGATGGCTAAACCCAAATTCAGAGAACTCCGACGCTCATACGGATTTGACGAGGTAGCCATCGTCCCCGGAGACATCACCGTCAACCCCGACCAAGCCAACATTGACCTCGAGATAGAAGGCATCACCTTTTCTATCCCCATTCTGGCTTCAGCCATGGACGGCGTGACCGATGTCAGGACAGCGGTCACTTTAAGCAAGCTGGGCGGGCTGGGCGTCATCCATCTAGAAGGGGTGCAGACCCGCTACGATAACCCCGATGACGTCCTGGCCGAGATTGCCCGCGCCCCCGCCGACAAGGTCACCCCCCTCCTCCAGAAGGGCTACTCGGCGCCAATCAAGGAAACCCTTATCGGCGAAAGGATTCAGGCGATTAAAAAAGCGGGGGCGGTCTGCGCCGCCTCGGTGACACCGGCCAACACCAAGCGCTTTGCTCCCCTCATCGCCGAAGCCAGGGCCGACATACTGGTAGTCGCTTCCACGGTGACCACTGCCCGCCACACCTCCAAGAGCTACGAAGGGCTGATTTTCCCCAAGCTGCGCAAGCTGGTGTCGATACCCGTTATCGTCGGCAACTGCGTCAGCTACAGCGCCTGCCGGGAACTCATGGAGACCGGCATTTCAGCCGTTCTTATCGGCGTAGGACCCGGTGCGGCCTGCACCACAAGGCAGGTGCTGGGCGTCGGCGTTCCCCAGATAACGGCCACCATGGACTGCGCCTTAGCCCGTGACGATTACCTCCGCCAGTCGGGCCGCTACGTGCCCATCATCACCGACGGCGGTTTCCGTAACGGCGGAGACATCTGCAAGGCCATCGCCGCCGGGGCTGACGGCGTCATGCTGGGCTCGGTGCTGGCTCAGGCCAAGGAGGCGCCCGGACTGGGCTATCACTGGGGTATGGCCAACCCCCACCCCGCCCTGCCCCGCGGGACGAGGATAAAGGTCGGCACGACAGGGACAATGGAGCAGATTCTCTTCGGCCCCGCCTCGGTTACCGACGGCAGCCAGAACCTGGTGGGAGCGCTGCGCACGGCATTAGGCGTCTGCGGCGCGCTCAACATCGCGGAGATGCATAAAGCGGAAATGGTCATCGCCCCCGCCATAACCACCGAGGGCAAGTTCTGGCAGATGACTCAGGGCGGCTCCTAAAGCCTACTCGTCCTCTTCCTCTTCCTCGGAAACCACCCCACCCCCAATTAGCGGCACCAAAGGCTCGACTTTTCGACGCTTGCCCGCTTTCGGGTAAGGCAGTTTATCAATCGCCTGGCGCAGCTTGTCCAATTTGCCCCCCGCCACCACCCCGCTCACGCCGGCTTCGCATAGCGCCTGCAACTCGCTGGCGATGATATCGGGCGACACCACAACCAGCAGCGGCTTGGTCAGTATATTAACGCCCCGTCGGAAAAGCATAAGGTCCTGCCAGGTCAGGGAAAGCTTTCCCCCCGCGATGAGCACCGCGTCCACGGGCAGGTCGTCGATTGCCTTGAGCAAGCCGGCATCGAGCCCTGCCTCCACCTCCACTATCTTGCCCAGCTTCTCATCTTCGAGCATCGCACTGGAGACGCTGGCGGCGGGAAAGACGACAAAGTCGGCGCCCCCCTCCCCCAGCTTCTTTATTGCCGGGCCGCTGACCTCTTTCAGCCAGCCTCCCCAGGGAATATCGGTCTTGGCTTTGCCCGAAGCCTTCGGCGGCTTTGCCCCCGCCTTGGGGATGGAGAGCAGTACCGCGTCGGCGCCGGTAGCGGCTGCTTTAGCGCCAGCCCCGGCGATATGCGCCACTAGCACCATCTTCGGCTTCGGCTTAGCTCCCGCCGCCCGAAAGCCCAGGGGCGCCAATCCGCCCGACGAGACCAAGTTCAACCTATCGATAAATTTACTCATACTTTTATAAAGGCTTATCCGTGAAGATAGAACCCGACAGCCTTATTCAGCCTGTGGTCTTAAAACTCCATTATCTGGACGCCGGCGGGCAGCTCGAACATATCGTCGGGTATATCGCTGAAATCTATGTCCTTAAAGACGACTATAATCGTGCCTTCGGCGGTCGTTGTCTCCATGCGGACGGGGAAGCCGTGCTCTTTCCATATCCAGCTCTTTACCGTCGCCCCGGCAGCGCTATATTCCACCACCAGGCAGACCTTACCGTCCTCGGTGTCGGTGCCGATAATAGTATAGTCATAGGCGGGTATGTTCTGGACATCTTCGTAATCGGGTGGGGATACCTGGCCGAAGTCTATCTGTATGGCTATGTTATCGTCGGGCATGTACATGTACGCCTTCCCGGTGTCATAGTTCGCCAGGTAAATCATGTGCTGTCCCTGCTCGTCCATCTCGGTTCTAAACTTGTTCCCCTCCATCCACATCTCCACGGTCATCGTCGGCATACCGGGAGCGGTTGTCTCCATAACGTAGCTAACCGAGTCTATGCCCGTCCCGTGCCCCAGAATGTCGGCTAAACTCTCCTCGCCACCGTTACCGTTCCCATCTCCGTTTCCGTCGCCGTTCCCGTTGCCGTTAGTGGGCTCAGCCACGCCGTCATCGACCACCGCCCCGCCGTCCCCGCCGTTACAGGCGGCCAGCCCCACGCAACCCAGCACCACCACCAATACCAGCAACAATGATATGATTTTTTTCATTTGATTCCTCCTCTATTATTTAACAGCTTGAGCTCAAGCCTGTTTCTGGGCGAAATTGCCCGCTACGGGCATCTTAATCTTCTCGCCCTGGTAGGCTCTAATCATCAATACAATCCAGAGGACAAAGCCGAGCACCCAGAGAATCCAGCCGAATACCCAGCCGATAATCGGTATGCGGAAAAGGATGAAGTAGGCCAGGTTAATAGCGCCGAAGACGACTATCGACTGTATGGCGTGAAAGCGCACGAACTTGTCGTCCTTCTCCAGAAGCAGGAAAACCAAGCCGCTTACCCAGCCCAGTACGTAGCACAGTAACCCGGCAACATTCGGCTCCAGGCCGGTGCCCGCCTTACCCTTTTTTTCAGCCATAGCTTTTGCCCTCCTTTCGACTTTGAGCTAGATATATCACTATTCCCCCCGAAAGTCAATCACCCATTTTACCCACTTGACAAAAAACGGACAATAGGCTACACTCCCCCTAATTGAATATAGTTAAAGGCTGGGAACGAGATTAGTAGGCCCCCAGCGAGGCTAGCAGAGAGCCGGGGAAAGTGAAAACCGGCGCTGGCGCAGGGGTTGAATGGGCTCGGGAGCTGCAGACCGAAAGGCCTTAATAAAGAAGGCCGAGTAGGCTTTGCCGGAGAGGGTACCGTTATTAAAGCCCAAGGTATCGCTCCAGAATATTGAAGCCGTACCTGAAAAGAGAAGTCCTTCACTTGTGAAGGAATAACTAGGGTGGCACCGCGAAAGATTAATCTCTCGCCCCTATCGGGCGAGGGGTTATTTTTTTGGGGAGAAAAAATGTACCATCCCGACTTAGAAGAATATAGAAAGCTTAAAGACCGGGGCGAACTGGTGCCCGTCTACCGCGAGATAGCGGCCGGCGGTGAGACGCCTCTATCCGCGCTCCTGAAGATAAAGCGCGGCGATTACGCCTTTCTCCTGGAGAGCGTCGAGGAGAACAATAGCGCCGCTGGCTACAGCTTTATCGGCACCGAGCCCTACCGCCTGCTCACGACAAGGGAGGAGGACAAGGTCAACCCCCTATCCCCCCTCGCCGCCGAGCTATCCAAGTATAAGCTAGCGGCAGTCGAAGGACTACCCGATTTCTGCGGCGGCGCCGTCGGCTACCTTAGTTATGAGACAATCCGCCGCCTGGAGGAATTACCCTCGCCGGACTCAGACCCCCTGGCTCTGCCCGAATCGATCTTTATGCTCGTGGACACGTTCCTCATCTTCGACCACGCCCGGAACAGGATTAAAATCGTCAGCCTGGCCCGCCCCGACGGCGATGACGCCTATCGGGCAGCAACAGCCAAAATAGACGAACTGGCGGACAGGCTTAAGCAGCCCTTAGAGCCACCCCACCCCACGCCGCCCCCCGCCCGTCGTCCTGAAGTCGTCTCAAACCTCACCAGAGCCGAATATGAGGCTAATGTGGCTAAAGCCAGGGAATACATCATCGCGGGCGAAGCCATCCAGATTGTGCTCTCACAGCGGCTAAGTCGGCGCACCGTTACCCCGCCGTCAGCCATTTATCAGGCGCTGCGGCGCATTAACCCCTCCCCCTACATGTTCTTCCTGGATTTTAAGGGCTTTCAGGTTATCGGCTCCTCCCCCGAAATTTTGGTCAGGGCCATAGACGGCAAGGTCACCACCCGCCCGTTAGCGGGCACAAGGCCGAGGGGCAAGACCCCGGCTGAAGACAAGAGGCTGGAAAAAGAGCTGCGCGCCGACGAAAAGGAGCGCGCCGAGCACATCATGCTCGTTGACCTGGGCCGAAATGATATCGGGCGGGTGAGCCTGCCCGGCACGGTCGAGGTCAGCGAGCTTATGGACGTGGAACGCTACTCCCATGTTATGCATCTGGTCACCAACGTGGATGGCAAACTCCGCTCCGACCTCACCCCCATCGACGCCCTGGCCGCCTGCTTTCCCGCGGGCACGGTATCAGGCGCGCCCAAGATACGCGCCATGGAGGTCATCGCCGAGCTTGAGCCCGACAAGAGAGGCCCCTACGCCGGCTGCGTCGGCTACTTCAGCTTCTCCGGCGCTATGGACACCGCCATCACCATCAGGACGATTGTACTTACCGACGGCACCGCCCACGTCCAGGCGGGCGCGGGCATCGTCTACGACAGCGTTCCGTCGCGGGAATACGAAGAAACGATGAGCAAGGCTCGGGCTTTACTAAAGGCAATCGAGGAAGCGGAGGCTGCAGAGGAATAAAATGCTGTTAATCATTGACAACTACGATAGCTTTACCTACAACCTCTTCCAGTACTTGAGCGAGCTGGGCGAAGAGGTGCGGGTGGTGCGCAACGATAAGATAACGCTGGCGGAGATAGAAGAAATGCAGCCGGAGCGCATCGTCATCTCCCCCGGCCCCTCCACCCCCCTCCACGCCGGCATCTCCAATGACGTCATTCGGCACTTCGGAGAAAAGCTGCCCGTGCTCGGCGTCTGCCTGGGACACCAGTGTATCGGCCACAGCTACGGCGGCGTCTTTGGCCCCGCCAAAACGATTATGCACGGCAAGTCCTCGTTGATTTACCACAACGACAGTGGCGTTTTCTCTGGCCTGCCCAACCCCTTCCCCGCCATCCGCTACCACTCTTTGATGGTCGCCCGCCAAGGCCTCCCCGACTGTCTGGAGGTAACCGCCTGGACGGAAGACGAGACCATCATGGGCATGCGCCACCGCCAGCACCCGGTCGAAGGCGTCCAGTTCCACCCCGAGTCCTTCATGACCCACAACGGCAAGGACATACTCAAGAACTTCCTGAAGGGAGGCCGGGCATGATTAAAGAAGCCATTAGTTTATTAATAGACGGCAAATCGCTGACTATGGAGCAGGCATCCGAGGTGATGGAGGAAATAACCACCGGTAAGGTGACCCCCGCCCAGTTCGGCGCCTTCGTTACCGCTTTAAGGATAAAGGGCGAGACCGCCGACGAGATTGCCGGCCTGGCCAGCGTCATGCGGGCTAAATCGGTCAGGGTGGAGACGTCCGACCCCGTGATTGACATTGTCGGCACGGGCGGCGATAACTCCAAGAGCTTTAACATCTCCACCGCCGCCGCCTTTGTCGCCGCCGGCGCGGGGCTCAAGGTGGCCAAACACAACAACCGCGCCATGACCAGCCAGTGCGGCAGCGCCGATGTCCTTGAGGCACTGGGGGTGAAGATTGAGCTCGACGCCAGTCAGGTCAAGGACTGCATCGAACGGGTCGGCATCGGCTTCATGTTCGCCCCACTCTTCCACCCCTCGATGAAGTTCGCCGCCGCCCCCCGCCGCGAGCTCGGCATCCTCACCGTCTTCAACATACTCGGCCCCCTCACCAACCCCGCCCTGGTGGAGGCACAGGTCTTAGGGGTAGCCAGCGCGAACTTAGGCGAAAAGATGGTGCAGGTACTCAAGCGCCTGGGCACGAAGCGGGCGTTGGTCGTCCACGGCCTCAACGGCATGGACGAAATCACGGTATCGGGCAAGTCCCGCGTCTGGGAACTCAGCGGCGGCGAGATAACCCGGTACGACATATCACCAGAGGATTTCGGGATAGCTGAAGCTGGAGTTGAGACATTGGTCGGCGGGACACCAGAGGAGAACGCATCGATACTGCGCTCGGTGCTGGCGGGCGAAAGGAGCCCCCGCCGAGACGCCGTGGTGATGAACGCCGCCGCCGTCATCGCCTTGAGTCATAGCGCTAAAGGCATCCCCGCCCTGAAAGAGAGCGTGGAGATAGCCGTAGAAACGATAGACAGCGGCAAAGCCATGGAAAAACTGGAAAAGCTGGTTAGCTTAAGCCGGAGCTACGGATAAGAAAATGTTTCTGGATAAAATTGTCGCCGAAAAACGAAAAGAGCTGGAGCAGAGGCAAAAAGCTGTGCCCCTCCCCCGGCTTGAGGCCGCTATTGAGCAAAAGCCAGCGCTCGTTGATTTAGCCGCGGCGCTCAGCGCCGACGGCATCAGCCTCATCGCCGAGGTCAAGCGCGCCTCCCCCTCAAAAGGGGCGCTCAACCCCGATTTGGACGCTGTGGAACTGGCCCGCACTTACGCACGCAGTGGAGCAGCCGCGGTGTCGGTGTTGACCGAGGAGCGCTATTTCAAGGGCAGCGGTCAAGACCTCGAAGCGGTTAAGAACGCCCTTCCCCATATCCCCATCCTTTGCAAAGACTTTATCCTCGACCCCTATCAGCTATTCGAAGCGCGCGCCTGGGGTGCCGACGCCATACTCTTGATTGTGGCTATTCTGGACTACGTAACGCTCCAGCATCTAGTCGCCGAGAGCCACCGGCTGGGTATGAACTGCCTGCTTGAGGTGCACAATGAGGCAGAGCTAAAAAGAGCGCTGAAATGCGACGCCCGGCTCATCGGCATTAATAATCGCAACCTGGACACCTTGGAGGTGGACCTAAGCGTTACCAAAAAACTGCGCCCCCACATCCCCCCCGGGCGCATCGTCGTCAGCGAAAGCGGCATCAAAGGTCGAGACGACATCGAAAAGCTAAAGGCCTGGGGAGTCGATGCGGTGCTCATCGGCGAAGCGCTGGTCACCGCCGACGATATCCCCGCCAGGATAAAGGAGCTATTATGACACGGGTCAAGATTTGCGGCATCACCGATGTCGCCCACGCCCAAGCGGCGGCGGAAGCGGGCACCGACCTTATCGGCGTCGTCTTCGCCCCCAGCCCCCGCCGGGTAACCCCCGAAAAAGCAAAGGAGATAGCGGCAGCGGCTAAAGAGCACGGGCTGCCCGTGGTCGGCGTCTTCGTCAACACGCCCGCCGCCGAGGTCAACAGTCTGGCGGCTGACTGCGGGCTGGACTGGGTGCAACTCAGCGGCGACGAGGACACGGACTGCTGCCGTCAGGTGCGCCGACCCCTCATCAAGGCAGTCCACATAGCCCCCGACTGGGACGAAGAGCAGCTCCTGGCCCACCTGGAGAGTAGTCAAAGGGAACTGCGCCATCATCCCCCCATCTATCTGCTGGACACCCAAGTCGAGGAGAAGTACGGGGGCACGGGCAAGGCCTTCCCCTGGGATATCGCCCGCCCCGCGGCGGAAAAATACCCGGTCATCATTGCCGGCGGGCTCGACCCCGAAAACGTGGGTCGGGTGGTCACCGAGCTCAAACCCTGGGGGGTCGATGTCTCCAGCGGCGTGGAAAGCGGAGGTACTAAAGACATCGAAAAAATCAAGGCTTTTGTCGCCGCCGTAAGGCGGGCTAAAGCTATGCTATATCGAGCTAAAGGAGGATAATTAAGATGTTAGTGGTAATGAAAAACAACGCCACCGAAGCCCAGGTGAAAGCGGTCATTAAGGAGATAGAGGGGATGGGCTACCGCGGCGTGCCCATGCCCGGCGCCCAGCGCACGGCGATCTGTATCGTGGGCAACACCGGCCCCGTCGACGATTCGGGGCTAATGATATTGGAAGGCGTCAAAGAGACAGTGCGGGTAACCAAGCAGTACAAGCTGGTCAGCCGGGAAACGCACCCCCAGCCCACCACCATCACCGTCGGCGACATCAATATCGGCGCCGGCAAACCGGTGCTTATGGCCGGCCCCTGCGCCGTGGAAAGCGAGGAGCAGGCGCTCACCATCGCCCGACGGGTCAAGCAAAGCGGCGCCGAAATCTTTCGCGGCGGCGCCTTCAAGCCCCGCACCTCCCCCTACAGCTTCCAGGGACTGGGAGAGGAAGGCCTGAAGATTTTAGCCAAAGTCCGCGATGAAACCGGTTTATTAATCGTCACCGAGGCCATCGACGAAAGCAGCCTGGCACTGGTGGACAGGTACGCCGACATCATTCAGATAGGCGCCCGCAACATGCATAACTACTCCCTGCTGCGCCAGGCCGGCCATGCCTCGAAGCCGGTATTGCTCAAGCGCAGCTTCGCGGCCACTATTGAAGAGTGGCTCATGGCGGCGGAATACATCAGCTCGGAGGGCAACAGCCGGGTTATCTTATGCGAGCGCGGCATACGCACCTTCTCCGATAACACCCGTAATACCCTGGACCTGAGCGCCATCCCCTCGGTGAAGCAGGTCAGCCACCTGCCCGTCATCGTTGACCCCAGCCACGCCGCGGGCAAAAGGGACTATGTCATCCCCCTCTCCAAGGGCGCTATCGCCGTCGGCGCCGACGGCCTGCTGGTCGAAGTGCACCACGACCCTCCCCACGCCCTCTCCGACGGGGCACAGTCCCTATACCCCGAGCAGTTCGACGAGCTGGTGAAAGAGATAAAGGGTTTAGTGCCATGAAAACCGGCCATATCATTAAACTGGAAACATCCCGCCAGTGCCCGGTTACCGTCGGCGACGGCTTAATCGAGCATCTGGAGGAGCACTTTGATTTCAGCGGCTACTCCAGCATGGTGCTCATCACCGATACCATCGTCCATCGCCTCTACGGGCGGGGCGTCTTAGCGACACTCAAGGCAACGGGCAAGAAGGTGTCGCTGTTCACTCTGCCTACGGGCGAGAGGGCCAAGTCGCTGAGCACGGTCGAGCGTGGCTACAAGTTCCTGCTGTCGAACAACGTAGACCGCAAATGCTTGATCTGCGCCCTCGGCGGCGGCGTGGTCGGCGATACGGCCGGCTTTATCGCCGCCAGCTACCTGCGCGGCATCGACTACCTTCAGCTGCCCACCACCCTCCTCGCCCAGGTGGACAGCAGCCTCGGCGGCAAGGTCGGCGTCAACTTCAAGGGCAAGAAGAACATGGTCGGCAGCTTCTACCAGCCCACTGCCGTTATCGCCGATGTCGCCCTGCTGCAATCTTTGCCTCCCGCCGAGATGCGCCACGGCCTGGCCGAAGTCATAAAATACGCTATAGCCATGGACGAGGGGCTATACCGAATACTGGAGCGTAAAGAGGATAATGATTTCAGCGCTGCTGAGCTAAAGGATATCGTCAGGCGCTGCTGCCGCCTCAAGGCGGGTATCGTAGAGATTGACGAGACGGAGAAGACAGGCCAGCGCGCCATACTGAACTTCGGCCACACCGTCGGCCACGCCTTGGAAGCGGTCTCCCGCTTTAAGGGAAAAAGCCACGGCGAGGCGGTGGCGGTGGGCATAATCGCCGTCGCTAAAATAAGCCAGCGGCTGGGCATCCTCAAGGCAGATGACGTTGAGCGCATCAAAAAGCTGATAGCCAAGTTCGAGCTGCCCACTTCTTGCCCGGGGGTAAGCCCCGACGCTTTAATCAACGCCATCCGCTTCGACAAGAAAACGACGCTGGGCCAGACCCGCTGGGTTTTAGTCAAAGGAATAGGCAAAGGAATAACCGACCAAACGGTGGCTGAAGAGGTGGTCGGAAAAGTCCTGGAGGAGCTATGCCGATGAAAATACTGGTCATTAACGGCCCCAATCTCAATATGCTGGGCAGGCGAGACGCCGAACACTACGGCACCGACACCCTGCCCGCGATAGGGCGGGCGCTTACCGAGAAAAGCAAGTCGCTGGGCTGCGAGCTTACCTTCTTCCAGTCCAACCACGAAGGCGCCATCGTTGACTTCATCCAGGGCAACGCCGACGAAGCCGACGGCATCCTCATCAACCCCGCCGCCCTCACCCACTACGGCTACTCCCTCCACGACGCCCTGTTGGACGCCGGATTACCGGTAGTTGAAGTGCACCTGTCGGATATTAAAGCCCGCGAGAAATGGCGCCAGATATCGGTCATTGCCGATATCGCCGTCAAGCAGATTAGCGGCTTGAAAAAACAGAGCTACATACTGGGGCTGGAAGCCCTGGTGGAGCATATCAACAGCGGGGAGAAAAAGTGAGACTGAAGATAACGCCGTCATCGGTTAGCGGAGAAGTATCGGCCCCGCCCTCCAAGAGCTACACCCATCGGGCGGTCATACTGGCTTCGCTGGCAGCGGGGGAAAGCACTATCGAAAACCCCCTGCTCTCCGATGACACCCTCTACACTATTAACGCCTGCCGCGTCCTGGGGGCTGAAATCGCTCTCGATAGCGATAGCCTCGCCGTTAAAGGCACGGGCGGCAAAATCAAGGCTGAAAAACAAAAGATATTCGCCGGCAACTCGGGCAGCACCATAAGAATGATTGCCCCGCTGGCGGCTCTAGGCAAAACCAAAGTTATCCTCGACGGCGATGATAGACTCCGCCAACGCCCCATGGGCGAGCTGCTTTCGGCATTACAAAGTCTGGGAATCCACGCCCGTTCCCTGAATAACAACAGCTGCTCCCCGATTGAGATTCAGGGGGGAGACTTTAAGACGAACATGGTCACCCTCTCCGGGGAAACCAGCTCCCAGCCCGTCAGCGCCCTGCTCATGGCCTCCCCTTACACTAAAGAAGGTCTGAGCATAAAAATCGCGGGCGGGCTCCGTTCCAAACCATACATAGACATCACCCTCGACGCCATGAGAGCCTTCGGCGTCGAGGTGGTCAATCGCGACTACAAGGAGTTTCTGGTCGAGGGCAGACAGGCGTATAAAGCCCGCCGCTACCGGATAGAAGGCGACTACTCCTCCGCCGCCTACTTTTTAGCCGCGGGCGCTATCGGCGGCAAGCCCGTAACCGTAACCAACCTGAGAAACGATTCCGCGCAGGGCGACCGCCATCTTCTCAATATCCTCTCTCGGATGGGCGGCGCCGTTGATTATGATAAAGACGCCGTGAGAGTCCAACGCAGTGGTGGACTAAAAGGCATCACCATCGATTTGGGCGACTACCCCGACCTTGTCCCCACCCTAGCCGTAGTCGCCGCCTTCGCTGAAGGTAAAACCGGGATAACCAATATCGCCCACCTGCGTTTTAAGGAAAGCGACCGCCTCAACGACACCGCCGCCGAACTGGGTAAAATGGGCATCAAAACCGAGGTCGGCGGTGATACAATGGTAATATACGGCGGCAGGCCCCGGGGCGCCGAAATCGATGCCCACCATGACCACCGCCTGGCCATGAGCCTGAGTGTGGCCGCCCTCTTCGCCGACGGCGGTTGCATCATCAACGGCGCCGAAGCCGTCACCAAGTCCTACCCCGCATTCTTCAGCGACCTGCTAAAATTAGGGGCCAAGGTCGAGGAGCTGTCATGAACATCGTCCTTATCGGCATGAGGGGTTCAGGCAAGACGGCGGTGGGCAGGATTTTAGCCCAAAGGCTGGGGCGGGAGCTTATCGAGATGGACAAGCTTATCGTCGACAAAGCGGGGCTGAGCATTTCCAAGATTGTAGCCAAACACGGCTGGGAAGGATTCCGCGACCTCGAAGAAGAAATAACCGCCGAGGTGGCCAGGCGCGATAATATCGTTATCGCCACGGGCGGCGGCGTGGTCGTTAGAGAGCAAAACGTTACCAAGCTCAAACAAAACGGCATAGTTGTCTGGCTCACCGCCAGCGTGGATACCCTCTTAAATCGCATCGGTGAGGACGACAGCCGCCCCTTGCTAGTTGGCAAAAACCAGCGAGAGGATATTGAAATAACGCTGGCCGAACGCCAACCGCTTTACCAAAAGGCGGCTGACATTACCATCGATACCGAAAACAGGACGCCGGAAGCGGTGGCTGATATAATCGCCAACACCAAAATCTGCTGCCTTATCGGCGACCCCGTCGAGCACTCCCTATCCCCACCCATCCACAACGCCGCCTACAAAGCGCTGGGGCTTAACTTTGCCTACATCACCCTGCGAGTCAAGGGCATCGAGCGGGCGATAGCCGATATCAGGACGAATGGCATCCGGGGAGCCAGCGTCACCACCCCCCACAAGGTCACCGCCCTGCCATACCTCGACCATATTGACCCCGCCGCCGAAGCCATCGGCGCCGTCAACACCATCGTCAACGATAACGGAATATTGACGGGCTATAACACCGACGGCATCGCCGCCCTCAGGGCATTAAAGGAAGTCACCGACCCCAGCGGCAAGAGAGTCGTCCTCGTCGGTAGCGGCGGCGCCGCGCTGGCTATCGCCGCCGCGCTTAAGGAGAACGGGGCTAAGCTGGTGATTCTAAACCGCACCGAGGCTAAAGCCCAACAGCTGGCCAAAAAGGTCGGTGCCGAGGACGCGGGCGATTTAAGCAAGATTTCACTGGTCGCCAGATCCGACATCTTAATCAACACCACCACGGTGGGCATGGCGCCCGAAACAAAGGAAAGCATCGTTCCCCAGGAATTTTTGCACGACCATCTCACCGTCTTCGATATCGTTTACAACCCCAAAGAGACCAGATTGATTACAGAAGCCCGCGCGCGGGGATGCGCCGTCGTCTACGGCTACAAGATGCTGCTCTACCAGGCAGCCCGACAGTTCGAGCTCTTTACCGGCCGCCCCGCCCCGCTGGAAGTCATGGAGTCAACCCTGATTAAAGCTCTGGGAGGAGGATAGCTATGTTACGCATTCTAACCGCAGGAGAATCTCACGGCCCCGCCTGCCTGGCCATCATCGAGGGCATGCCCGCTGGCGTCAGGCTCAGCATCAAGGACATTAATCAAGACCTCAAGCGCCGCCGCTCCGATTTTGGACGGGGGGGACGAAAGCTCATTGAGGAGGATAAGGCCGAAATCCTCT